>JBDSOQ010000216.1:0-31870 GCA_039914755.1 Nitrosospira sp.
TAACGCGCAAACAACCGGCTTTACGTTCACGGATCATACCGGGAAAAAGCTCACGCTCTCCGACTATAAAGGCAAGTGGGTATTGATAAACTTCTGGGCGACGTGGTGTCCGCCGTGCCTGAAAGAAATTCCGGATCTCGTGTCGCTCTATGAGAGCCGAAAAAAGGATGTCATGATAATCGGCGTAGCAATGGATTATCGCGATCCGAAAACTGTGTTGAAATTCGTAAAATCCCTCTCCATTTCCTATCCAATCGTACTTGGCGACAGAAAAATTGCCGCGCAAATCGGTCCGGTATCCATGCTGCCCACCACGTACTTATTTAATCCGGACGGCAAGCCGGCAGCCTATAAGGTAGGGTTGATTTCCCGCGAAGACCTGGAAGAATTCATGCGGGACGATTCGCGTGATTCAAAGGATGCGCGCTCTGACAAGGCGCCAAACCGAAAAGGCAGGTAATTCCTGCGCTTGATCCTTATGCCTGAAAGTTATCCGGCCGCCGCGCGCGTTGATCCCGAATCAGCGCGGGGAAAGCAACTGGGTAACGGTAAACTCAGATGAAAAGAGAAGGATGCTCACGTCACGCTCCACCTATTTGTAATTTTAAAAAATCACTCACGTCCGTCAGCGGGACAATCTGCGGTTTTTCATCCCGCCGCCCCTGATACTCGATATTTCCGGCCTTCAAGCTCCGATCGCCGATGACGACGCGATGCGGAATACCGATCAGCTCCATGTCCGCGAACATCACGCCAGGCCGCTCATCACGGTCATCAAGCAGAACATCGATGCCGGCGCCGCGTATGCCGGCATATAACTTCTCTGTTTCGATCCTGACCTGTGCGTTTTTCTTTAAGCCAATCGGTATGATGACGACCTGGAACGGCGCGATCGCTGCCGGAAAAATAATACCGCGCTCATCATGGCTCTGCTCGATGGCCGCCGCCACGATACGCGATACGCCTATTCCGTAGCATCCCATTTCCATCGGCCGGGCTTGCCCGGATTCATCAAGATAGGTTGCTTTCATCGCTTCGGAATACCTGGCGTGTAATTTGAAAATATGCCCCACCTCTATGCCACGGCAGATATCCAGCTTTCCCAGGCCATCCGGTGAGAGATCGCCGGCAACCACGTCGCGGATGTCGAAAATATGGTCAGGCTCTTCCACATCCCGGCCAAAATTAACATTGACCAGATGGTAGTCCTTTTCATTCGCGCCGCAGACGAAATCGCTCATGGCAACTACCGCACGGTCCGCGATAAGCGGAAGGCGCAGGCCGACGGGGCCTATGTAACCGGGAAGACACCCGGTTTGCGCGCGGATCTCTTCTTCGCTAGCCAACCTGAAATCGGAAAGGAAAGGAATTTTGCGAGCTTTGGTCTCATTGAGATGATGATCGCCGCGCAGCAGCAATAGATACATTTTTTCATCTGCAACGACCGCCAGCGTTTTTACGGTCTGTTCGACAGGAACGTTCAGCGCTGCCGCAACCTCTTCGCATGTTTTTTTTGACGTTGTTTCGACTTTCCGCATCAAACCGCCAGCAATCCCGCGGGGCTTTACCGGCTGCAGCGACTCGGCCATTTCGATATTGGCGGCGTAATCCGAATTCGGGCAGAAAGCGATAGCGTCTTCGCCCGAATCCGCCAAAACATGAAACTCATGCGAACCGCTCCCTCCTATCGGCCCTGGATCCGCGGTTACTGCGCGAAACCTCAATCCCAGACGGCTGAATATTCGGCAATAGGCATCATGCATTGCGCAATAGGTTTGCTCCAGGCTATCAACACCGGCGTGAAACGAATAAGCGTCTTTCATCACGAATTCACGCGCGCGCATGACGCCGAAACGGGGCCGGATCTCGTCGCGAAATTTAGTCTGAATCTGGTAGAAAACGATCGGCAACTGACGATAGCTTTTGATTTCCCGCCGCGCTATGTCGGTAACGACTTCCTCGTGCGTAGGGCCAAAGCAGAAGTCGCGCTGGTGCCTGTCCCTGATTTTCAACATCTGCGGACCAAATACATCCCAGCGCCCGGTTTCTCGCCATAATTCGGCAGGCTGAACCGCGGGCATCAGAAGTTCCAGTGCGCCATTCGACTCCATTTCCTCCCGTACGATATTTTCAACCTTGCGCAGGATTTTCAGACCCAGTGGCATCCAGGTGTAAAGGCCGCTTCCGAGACGCTTGATGAGGCCGGCGCGCAGCATCAGCTTGTGGCTAACCAGCTCAGCCTCGGCAGGCGCTTCCTTCAGCGTGGAAATGAAAAAACTTGATAAACGCATACAGGGTCCGTCGTGACGATCGATACGCAATTCTACTCTGAAAAGCCGTTGCGTATTTATCCGATCAGCATGTATCTGGATTTTATCGAGGAAATCGGAGCGATGATAAAAAGGCTGGCGCGATCTCTTCCTGAAAGAGACCATTCGGCCCCTTGCTACGCCAACCCGGCATACCGCCGGGCTGCCTTTATTACACAGTGTGATTGCGCTGAACCGACATACCCTTACCCGCGAGTGACAGGCGCTTCTAAAATCGGACCGGGCGGAATACGGCGGTTTGAACGGATCATCTCGCCACCTCCTCGTGGAGATATCGCGACAAATTGCCCACTACGGGTCCCGAACAGCTTATTTGTACCTTACTTGTTTTATTAAACTCTGCACGGCTTTCAATCTGGGACAAAGTGTGGAAAAATCGAAGCCTATTGTAATGGATCAAACGGGTGAATCGCATGATCGACCGCAACGGATATCGCTCGAATGTCGGTATCATTTTACTGAACTCGAAAAACGAAGTATTTTGGGGTAAACGCATCAAGCAGGATTCCTGGCAATTTCCCCAGGGTGGCATCAAACCGGGCGAGAGCCCGGAACAGGCAATGTATCGGGAATTAACCGAAGAAGTGGGCTTGCACCCTTGGCATGTGGAAATCATCGGTCGCACGCGCCATTGGCTGCGCTATGAGGTGCCCGATCAATGGATAAGACGCGATTGGCGGGGAAACTATAAAGGGCATAAACAAATCTGGTATCTGTTGCGTCTCGTTGGGCGTGATTGCGACGTATCGCTGCGCACAAGTGTTCGGCCTGAGTTTGATGCATGGCGATGGAATCAGTATTGGGTGGAACTGGAATCCGTGGTCGAATTCAAACGGCAAGTCTATCGCCAGGCTCTGACCGAACTGGCCCGCTTGCTTAACCGCCCCCTCCCGCCATTCGGTAGCGATAATAACGGACGGTCCGGTTATGATGCCAGAGAACAGGTTGCGTCCGCGCCTGCCAAACAGGGTGACTAAACCGGGAATTGGCGTTTTTATCGCGGTGCAGCCTGAAAAATCTGCGCTGTCAGGGCTTTTTTCGGCACTTTTGCACTCCATCGGTTCGCGGATCAGCCGCGCGGTCACTATTGCTCATGGTGTTTTCGAAGCGCCCTGCTTTCCAGATACGTCCCTTTTTAAAAGGACATATGTTATGTCAAATATCTTATTCTCGTCCTCGGTCGGCGGATAAGCTTGCCCATGCTGCGATTTTACAGGCGTAATCGGCTGCGCCATTACAGCCGCGTTTTTTAGGAGATTACCGATGATAATGCGGGCATTGATCATATCGCTGCTATCTGTTGGAACCATTGCCGCGCCCCCCGGGATGGCCGCTGATGAACCCATCCAGCCGATTCAGGCCGCTGCACCGAAAGATCCAAACATGGTGGAGCTGGGCAAGATGCTTTTTTTTGATCCACGTTTATCGAAGTCCGGATTCATCTCCTGTAACTCCTGCCACAACCTGAGCATGGGCGGCACGGATAATATATCGACATCCATTGGCCATAACTGGCACGAGGGACCGATCAATTCACCGACGGTATTAAACTCGAGCATGAGCCTGGCGCAGTTTTGGGATGGCCGAGCCAAAACCTTGAAAGAGCAGGCTGGCGGACCCATCGCGAATCCGGGGGAAATGGGGTTCACCCACGAATTGGCGGTGGATGTATTACGCTCCATTCCCCAGTATCGGGCCCGCTTCAAAGAGGTGTACGGGTCCGATAAAATCGACATTGGAATGGTGACTGGCGCCATCGCCGCGTTTGAAGAAACCCTGGTGACGCCTGATTCTCGTTTCGATAAATGGCTCAAGGGCGACAAGACGGCGATCAATCAAAACGAACAGGAAGGATACAAGCTGTTCAAGGAGAGTGGATGTACGGGTTGCCATAACGGCCCTGCCGTAGGCGGGGCTTCTTATCAAAAAATGGGGGTGGTTGAACCTTATAAAACGAAGAACGCGGCGCAAGGCCGATTTGGCGTAACCGGTGCAGATGCCGACCGTATGATGTTCAAAGTGCCGACCTTGCGAAATGTGGAGCTGACTTATCCCTATTTTCACGATGGCGCCGCTGCGACGCTGGAAGAAGCGGTGAATACCATGGGAAGGCTGCAATTGGGCCGCAAATTCAGCAAGGACGAAAACGCGAAAATTGTAGCATTCCTGAAGACGCTGACTGGCAAGCAACCGGAAATCGTGCTACCCATCCTGCCTCCCTCAACCAATGAGACGCCAAAGCCTAAACCATTCAGTTAATTTACATATGTTGGGTTGAGCAACGCGCTGACGTTTCATTGGATGTTCTGAATGCTTGCCGGGGCTGAACGATAGCCGGGGCAAGCATTCAACCGTACGGAACTCAGCATTTTAGTGCAGATTCAAGACCACCGGGCGTCGCTGCGGCTGCGTCCAAAACGTAACAAAATACTCTCTTATTGCTCTTTTCATCTCCGCCGATTTCAATTTCCGGGAGATTGGGGTTGGTCAGATTATCGGTTACCGATCTGATCGAATAGACAGGATTGATGTCCTGCGGCCTCGGCCTTCAGAGATATGGATTTACTCTTGAAAATCAAGTAGAGTTACTTCTTGAATAATTACAATACGGAGTCCCCGATGAGCGCTAAAGGGCAATTGTTACAAGACCCGTTTCTAAATACGTTACGGAAGGAACATATTCCGGTATCGATCTACCTGGTAAACGGGATCAAGCTACAAGGGCATATCGACTCATTTGATCAGTATGTGGTGCTGCTGAAGAATACCGTGACTCAGATGGTATACAAGCACGCAATTTCTACCGTGGTCCCCGCGAGGGCCGTCAACATTCCATTTGAGGCACCCGCTATACCTGATGCTTGACCGACCCGCCGGGAATACGCTTAAAACGGACTCTGCTGCTGATTCCGCTGTATTGGTCAGCCTCGATCTTGGCGGCAGCGACTCGGCTGAAAATCTGGAAGAATTACGCCGGTTGGCGGCGAGCGATCAACTCGCGGTTTCCGCAGTGATCAAGGGTAAACGCGCCAGACCCGATCCATCCACCTTTGCAGGTAGCGGAAAGGTGGATGAAATTTTGCTCGCCCTGGAGCAAACCGGCGCCTCGCTGGTTGTCTTCAACCATGACCTGTCTCCTGCCCAGCAGCGCAATCTGGAGCGGAACCTTGGGCATCGTGTCGTAGATCGTACCAGCCTGATCCTCGATATCTTCGCGCAGCGTGCCAAAAGCCACGAGGGTAAGTTGCAGGTTGAGCTAGCGCAACTCGAGCATCTCGCCACTCGCCTTGTACGTGGGTGGACGCATCTGGAACGCCAGAAAGGAGGTATTGGTTTGCGCGGTCCCGGCGAGACTCAGTTGGAAACCGACCGGCGCTTGATCGGGAAGCGCGTCAAGGTTCTCAAGGAAAAACTCGTTAAATTTCAGCGCCAGCGTGCGTTACAGCGCCGCTCCAGGCAACGGGCCCAAGTGACGGCCGTTTCCATTGTAGGCTATACCAATGCTGGAAAATCCACGCTGTTCAATAGCTTGACTCATGCCCAGGCTTACGTTGCCGATCAGTTATTCGCCACACTGGATGCCACCACCCGCAAAATGTTCATCCCTGATCGTGGGCCGCTCGTGCTTTCGGATACAGTGGGTTTTATCCGGGACTTGCCTCACACGCTCGTTGCCGCGTTCCAGGCTACACTTGAGGAAACCGTACAGGCCGATTTATTGCTCCATGTGGTGGATGCGGGGAGTCCCAATCGTGCCGAGCAGATCGATGAGGTAAATAAGGTACTGAAGGAAATCGGCGCTGACGGAATTCCACAGATACTGGTGCTGAACAAGGTAGACCTGATCAATTTATCCGTAGGGCGCACGGGTTATCGGCGTGATGAGTATGGTAGAATTGAACAAATTCGGTTGAGCGCAAAAACGGCCGAGGGGCTGGAATTTATCAAGTTGGCATTATCGGAAGCAATTGAGGCACACACTTTCCACGCAACCGATGAACGGCCGGGAAGCAGGGTGGTGCTTGATTAGCGAATAATGATTTGACTATTGGGTAAATAATACGATTTGGATTTCTACGATAGGCTGAAGTTTAGCGTTTTTCACCGTATCGTTTGATGGTTTTATCTACATTAAACAGAAAATAGGAATCATCATGGGATTAAACGATCCTCAGTGGGGAAGAAAAAAAGGCAATTCCGGTCCACCTGATCTGGATCAAATGTGGCGCAACTTCAACAAGAAGCTCAATAATCTTTTAAAGCGCAAAGGTGGGGGCGGTGGCGGATCGAGTGGTGAAGGAGGCGGCGATAATCCCAGGCGATATAGCGGCGGTATAGGACTACTTCTCGGATTGCTTTTGCTGCTGTGGGTAGCCAGCGGATTCTATATCGTGAACGAGGGCCAGCGCGGCATCGTATTACGTTTTGGAAAATATGTGGAAAGTACCCAGGCGGGTCTGCGGTGGCACTTGCCATATCCGGTGGAAGTAGTGGAAGCCGTTAACGTCAGCGGCGTACGTACGGTAGAAATTGGCTACCGAAACAATGTAAGAAGCAAGGTATTGAAGGAATCGCTGATGCTGACCGATGATGAGAATATCATCGATATTCAATTTGCCGTGCAATACATCCTCAAGAATCCCGAAGAATTCCTGTTTAATAATCGCGAGCCCGAAAATGCGGTGCTGCAGGCAGCAGAAACGGCAATACGCGAAATTATTGGTAAAAGCAAAATGGATTTCGTGCTCTACGAGGGACGCGAACAGGTAGCGGCGAAAGCAACCGAACTGATGCAGGGTATTCTCGATCGTTACAAGATAGGCATTGCCATCAGCAAAGTGACTATGCAGAATGCGCAACCGCCGGAGCAGGTGCAGGCGGCTTTCGACGATGCCGTTAAAGCGGGTCAGGATAGGGAGCGGCAGAAGAATGAAGGCCAGGCCTACGCTAACGATGTCATTCCCAAGGCCAAGGGTAACGCCGCGCGGCTGCTGGAAGAGTCCGAGGGATACAAGCAACGGGTGATCGCAAGTTCAGAAGGTGAAGCCAGCCGGTTCAAGCAGGTTCTTGTTGAATATAACAAAGCGCCGGTTGTAACGCGTGACCGGCTTTATCTGGACATGATGGAACAGGTATTGTCGAACACCAGCAAGATCCTTGTGGATCAGAAAGCCGGCAACAATTTGCTTTATCTGCCGCTTGACAAACTGATTCAAGCGAGCGGTCCCTCGTCCTCATCCTCGGTAGCACCCGAGGCGGCATCCGCCTCGACGCAAGAGGTTATGCCTGACAGTGCCGCTCGCACCCGCGAGGCGTTTCGCGGCCGTGAAAGGGAGACAAGATAAGTGAAAAAATATACTTCAATGCTGCTGGGCACTGTTGTCGCCCTGGTTGTTCTAGCTGCATCTTCACTGTATATCGTGGATCAGCGCCAGCTGGCGATCTTGTTTCAACTGGGTGAGGTGGTCGACGTAAAAACATCGCCCGGCCTGTATTTCAAGATTCCTCTGGCGCAAAACGTGCGTTATTTTGATTCGCGTATCCTGACCATGGATACGACCGAGCCGGAGCGTTTCATCACCTCCGAAAAGAAGAACGTGCTGGTAGACCTGTTCGTAAAATGGCGAATCGTCGACGTCAAGCAGTATTACGTCAGTGTTCGCGGGGATGAAATGCTGGCACAAACCCGGCTGGCGCAAACCGTGAATTCCAGCTTGCGCGATGAGTTCGGCAATCGCACGGTACATGACGTTGTTTCCGGAGAGCGCGACCAGATCATGGAGATCATGCGCCAGAAAGCCGATGCTGACGCACGTAAAATCGGCGTGGAAGTTGTGGACGTGCGGCTGAAGCGGGTGGATTTGCCGCAGGAAGTGAGCGAATCGGTCTACCGCCGCATGGAAGCGGAGCGAAAACGCGTGGCTAATGAACTGCGTTCCACAGGGTCGGCGGAGTCTGAAAAAATTCGCGCCGACGCTGACCGCCAGCGCGAAGTCATTCTTGCCGAAGCTTATCGGAAGGCCCAGGAAGCAAAGGGTGAGGGCGATGCAAAGGCCTCAGCGATCTACGCCGCCGCTTTTCAGCCAAATCCGGAATTTTATGCTTTTTATCGTAGTCTGGAAGCCTATAAGCAGAGCTTCAAAAACAAGAGCGACATGCTGGTTCTTGAGCCTAGTTCCGAATTTTTCAAGTATTTGAGAAACTCCGGTCGCAGCGCTAAGTGAACTGCGGATATTTGATGGTTCGCCCGGAGGCATGTGCTGGCAGACTTTGCCCTGCTGATGGCCCGCACGTGTGGAGAATATTGTAAACACGGAGCAGCCATGCGGTAGCTGGCTGTTTCTTACTTGTTCTCCCATCGACAGATGAGTTCGCCTACGCTACGGATCATCGGACGCGTAGTGAGGTTATGGCGGCATGTGGGATACTTTATTAATGGCCTTCGCGCTGATGCTGGTGTTGGAAGGGCTTTTTCCGTTTCTGATACCCGGCATGTGGCGCGAGACCTTCAAGAAATTGACTGACGTTGACGACGGTCAGCTACGCTTTATCGGCCTCACCTCTATGCTGGCAGGGCTTCTTCTACTTTACCTCGTAAATTAGGCCTGCGCTGACGCGCTTCTCTTCGGAATACAATTGGAACATGAACATGCGTGCGTGGGTTCTCCCCGAATATATTGAGGATATCCTGCCTGCCGAGGCGCTTCGCATAGAGATGATGCGTCGGCGCATCATGGATTGGCTATTCGTACACGGATATGAACTGGTTAGCCCGCCTTTGCTGGAGTATGTGGAATCCTTACTGAAGGGCAGTGGTGGCGGCACGAATTTGCGCATGTTCAAGGTAGTGGATCAGCTGAGCGGACGCATGATGGGACTACGTGCCGACATGACGCCTCAGGTTGCCCGTATCGATGCGCATCTGCTTAATCGCAAAGGTATTACCCGCCTCTGTTACGCGGGCAGCGTATTGCATACCGTGCCATCGGGTTTGACTCGTACCCGGGAGCCGCTTCAGGTTGGTGCGGAACTTTACGGCCATGCCGGCCTGGAAAGCGACCTGGAAGTCCAGCGCCTTATGCTGCAATCTCTGGCAATTGCCGGGATAGGCAAAATTCATCTCGATCTTGGTCATGTTGCCGTATTCCGCGGACTGGTGAGAGGTGCGGGCATTCCCTCCGAGCTGGAGGCAGAGTTATTTGGGGTATTGCAAGCCAAGGATGTTTGTGGGCTGGAGAATCTTTGTGCGGGTCTGGATAAGCACGTCGACGCGGATGCGCGGCGGGCGCTGCTGCTGCTGCCCGAACTGTACGGCGGCAAGGAAATACTGTCGCTTGCGCGCAAACTGCTTCCGGCTTATCCGGAAATCATGACAGCGCTGGATGAGCTGGAAACGATAGCCGTGGAGCTGGAACCGTTGGTCCATACACTGGCGTTTGACCTGGCTGATCTGCGCGGTTATCACTACCACAGTGGCATGGTCTTTTCCGCCTATACCTGCGACAGCCCCAACGCGATCGCATTGGGTGGACGCTACGACGAGGTCGGCAAGGCGTTCGGAAGAGCCCGCTCAGCCACCGGATTCAGCATGGACTTGCGGGAATTGTCCGGTTTGGTGCGGCTTGACCTCTACCCCAGGGGGATTCTGGCGCCATACGTCAAAGGGGACAAAATCCTGGAAAAAAAAATTGAGCAGCTACGTAGCGAAGGCAAAATCGTGGTGGTTGAATTGCCTGGGCATGGGGATGATCAAGATACTTTCAACTGTGACAGAAAGCTGATACTGAAAGACAATGTCTGGTCGATAGTCGAAATCTGAACTCGAGGCCTGACGATGCGATGCAATTCAGCACAAGAAAACTTTTCTGAAACTCTTTTCTTTTTCCTTGCACTGCCGGAGTCCGGCAATGCACTAATTGAAGATTACTGACATGGTTAAAAATGTAGTTGTCGTCGGAACTCAGTGGGGCGACGAGGGCAAGGGCAAAATCGTGGATTGGCTTACTGATCACGCTCAGGGCGTCGTTCGGTTTCAGGGCGGCCACAATGCCGGGCATACACTCGTCATAGGCGGCAAGCAAACCGTGCTGCATCTGATTCCTTCCGGAATTCTGCGTGATGATGTTGCTTGTTATATCGGTAACGGCGTAGTTGTATCCCCGCAGGCGCTGCTCGATGAAGTGGACATGCTGAGGCAAGCAGGAATCGATGTGGAAGGAAGACTGCGCATCAGTGAAGCCTGCCCTCTTATTCTTCCTTGCCACATCGCCCTTGACAACGCCCGGGAAACCGCCAAGGGCCTGGATAAAATTGGCACGACGGGACGCGGCATCGGGCCTGCATATGAGGATAAGGTGGCCCGGCGAGCGGTGCGGCTGCAGGATTTGTTTCATCGTGATCGCTTTGCGGCCAAGCTGGGAGAAATGCTGGACTATCATAACTTCGTGCTGAAAAATTATTTCCACGCTCCGGTGGTCGATTTTCAGCAAACAGTGGATGACACACTATCCCTGGCTGAACGTATCAAACCAATGATGGCGGATGTACCGCGGCTTCTGTTCGAAGCCAACAGGGCCGGTAGCAATCTCTTATTCGAAGGGGCGCAAGGCACGCTGCTCGATATCGATCATGGCACCTACCCGTTCGTTACATCGAGCAATTGCATTGCCGGTGCGGCGACAACCGGGAGCGGAGTCGGTCCGCAAATGCTGCATTATGTTCTTGGCATTACCAAGGCTTATACCACTCGGGTGGGTGCAGGTCCCTTCCCTACTGAGCTGGTTGATGATGTCGGGAGGCATCTCGCCAAGCGGGGCAACGAGTTTGGCGCCACTACCGGGCGGCCGCGCCGTTGTGGCTGGTTCGACGCAGCCGCTTTGAAGCGTTCCATCCAGATAAACGGTGTTTCGGGATTATGCGTCACAAAACTTGATGTACTGGATGGTGTCGAAACCTTGCGCCTGGGCGTGGGGTACAAATGGACCGGCAGCGATGAAGGCGAGCAATTCAGGGAGATCCTGCCTGTAGGGGCGGAAGAGCTCGCTTGCTGCGATCCGGTTTATGAGGAAATGCCCGGATGGACCGACAGCACGGTGGGGATCAAAAATTTCAATCAGCTGCCTCCGGCAGCGCAAAGGTATCTGAAGCGCATGGAAGAGGTCTGTGAAGTGCCGGTAGACATGATATCAACTGGGCCGGACCGCGAAGAAACGATTGTGCTACGACATCCATTTGCCTGACTTGACAATCAATGTCTGAAAGGTAGGACTTGTTGCAAAGACCCGATCATTTTCAAACCAACTTGCCATGACACTATTGGTGAAAGAAGACGCGGGGGCCTACCTCGTGCGCGCCGCGAGCTGGCAAAACGATATTCAGGCACTACGCGGAATACGCGAGGCAGTTTTTATCTGCGAACAAGGTGTTCCCGCCGAACTCGAATGGGACGAACTTGACGTGAATTGCATTCATGTACTTGCCTCGGATTCAGCGGCTAATCCTGTCGGCACGGCACGGTTGTTACCGGACGGTTCTATCGGACGGATGGCAGTGTTAAGGGAATACCGGGGAAAACGTGTGGGCACCGCATTGATGCACTGGTTATTAAAAGAGGCAGGGAATCGTCAGATGCAGCAGGTCACATTGAATGCACAAGCATATGCTATCGAATTTTATAAAAAATTCGGTTTTCAGGTGATAGGGAAAGAGTTCCTCGATGCGGGGATCTCACACGTCAGAATGGTTTTACGATAGCTTATACAATAACCGTGGCCCTTATCCGCCACCTGTACCTGATGCTTTCCTTAAAACCCAGGTTTGATTTAAAAGGGAACCGTAAAATCGAGGGATAGCACAACCTGATCCTTCTTTCCGCCAAAGGGCCGATAAGTCGCGCCATGCAGCGCATCCACGTTATCATACCGTACGTTGGGACGAACATTAAATTGTCGCATCGGCTTCCAGTCAACCTTCAGCGTTTTTGCCGCCTTCCAGTTCGCGCCGACCGTAACCGCGTAGTAATCGGCAGGCATACTGGTGCTGTTGCCGAACTGGCCGCGCCCCAGCGCGTAGCTGAGTCCCTGGTTATTCGTGGCGGCGCTCACCCGGCCGGGTGAGAAAACGCGAAACCCGTCTCTATCCCGGAACCATTCGCCACGTATGCCTACAGACAATTCAGACGTAAGATCATAGTACAAATGGGTGTTGATGCCATACCACTCGGCGTTCTTGTTGACCCCGTTCAATAAAACGCCACCCGCATAACCGTGGTCATGTTGCAGGACAAAATGCGTTTTGCTCGTGATCCTGTGTTTCAGCACAACGCTGTACAATCCCCACGGCTCGTTGCTTCGTGTGGAGGTTTCACTGTAGGTGCCGCTTAAATTGGCTGAACTGCCCATATCGTCGCTGGTCCAGGTGATGCCGGCTATCCCGCCCCAGTTGCCTAATTGCTTATCGAAACCACCATCCCAACCGCCAGTGGCGCTGCCGGTGGTAACCGCGCCTATTGTCGACCAGTTCTCGTTGATCCTGTAGTTACCCAACACCCCTGTATGGGTAAAAGGCTCGCCATATTGCATTGTGTAGGCATGGGTGTAAAAGAAATTGTCGGGGGCTGGAACAGACTCATAACCGATAGGCGTATAAAAATGGCCAACCTTGACGTTCATGCCATTGCCGACCGGCACATACAGCTCCGCATATGCCTGAGGAAGCGCGATACCGTAATACCGCGTCGAGGCACAACACAAGTCGAGATCCCAATTGCTTCTGCTCAAAGCCTGTCCGGAATTCACGTCGAATGCCGGAACACCATAAGCCTGCGTAAAAATGGTGTCCGTACCGAACATGAAATCGAAGCGCCCGCCAATATCCCACGTGCTGCCTTTGGCCACTACGGGTCGTTCTATAAATACATTGAACTGGTTCAGCTGGAATCGATTGGAACGATCAGCAAAAGTTACCGGGCCGTTAAAGCCGCTGGCCTGACCGGGATTGAAAGTGGCTCCGCCATTGATCCAGCCGCCCATCCTTATCCCGCTATCCTTTACCCATTCAATCGCAGAATCAACATCAGCAGCGGCATTCGCATCCGTTGAGTTGACAACCGCCGCGAACAGGCTAACCGCAGAGGTGAATATCATCCGGCTTCGACGTTTGGGCACGTATGACATAAGTGATTCCCCTGGGATAAAGACACCACAATTAAAGTTGTTATTTTGTCAACTTAGCATAACAATTGTTAATTAAACGTTTATTTATTGTGAAATATTTGTGAACATTCGACGGAATTGCACGAGGGGCAGGTCGAAGTCCATCAAAAAAACGGGCTAAGCTTCCAGGACGATGCCTAATGCCAAGCGGAGCATGGCTGTCTTCAGCTTCGTTGTATGTCGCTAATGCTCGCGCTGACCCTAATACGTCTTTTTTATAAAATCAGGATAATCGGAAATGGTTTCTCTCGCCGGTAGCGAACGGAAGAATGAGAGGAAGTAGTCCCGCCGGATTACTCGACGTCGTGGCCTGTAGTCAACCGTAAGTGCCGAGTCCCGGTATGACGTTGAGGTATGTTGCAGCCAAGGCAAATGCCGGTGTCAGAAAGGAATGGTCGCATCGAGGGAAAACAGGACTTGATCCTTTCGATTATCGAAAGGCCGATACGCTTGATGGATTCCCTCCGCTCTGTCATAACGAATATTGGGACGAATGTTCAGCTTTTGCATTGGCTTCCAGTCTAATTTCAGCCTTTTCGCCGGTTTCCAGTTCATGCCCACGGTAACTGCATAATAATCAGCCGGGGCACTCATGGGGGTGAAGTTTCCTGCAAAACTATGTCCCGTGTTATCGGTAGCAGCCAGTACACGAAATGGCGAAAAGACGCGAAAACCGTCTCTATCGCGAAACCATTCACCCCTGATCCCGATAGACAGATCATTCAGAAGATCGTAATACAGGTGCGTATTGATACTATACCATTCGGCGTTCTTGGGGGCGCCGTTCAGCAAAACGCCACCGGCATAACCCTGAACATGGTGCAGAACCAAATGTGTTTTAGGAGTGACCCTGTGCTGCAATACCACATTGTACATACCCCAGGGTCTGGTGCTTCGCGTGGAAATCTCGCTGTATGTACCGGTGACGTTGATTGAACTTCTCTTGTCATCACTAACCCAGGTAATCCCGCCCAAACCTCCCCAGTTGCCTAGCTGCTTGTCAAAACCTCCGTCCCACCCTCCCGTGGCGCTGCCCGTGATTGCACCGGCCATGACAGACCAGTTGGCATTGACTGCATAATTGCCCATCAGTCCCGTATGGGTAAACGGTTCGCCATTATTAAACGTATAGGCATGGGTGTAGAAAAAGTTGTCGGGCGACGGCACGGTCTCGTAGCCGGTGGGCGAATAAAAATGACCTGCTTTGATGTTGATACCGTTGCCAATCGGCAAGTAGGCTTCCACATACGCCTGCGGGAGTGCAATGCCGTAGGTACGGGTGGAAGAGCAACATAAATTCAGGTCCCAATGTCCCCTGCTCAGCGGCTGGCCGGAATTAATATCAAAAGAAGGGACGCCGAAAGCCTGCGTATAGATCGCGTCTGTGCCGAACATGAAATCGAAGCGCCCGCCCAGATCGAACGCGTTGCCTTCCGTCACTACAGTTCGCTGTATATATATGTTGAATTGATTTAACTGAAATCGATTGGCCCGATCGGCAAACGTAACGGTACCATTGTATCCATTGCCAGGATTGCTCGGGTTGTAAGTTGCTCCACCGTTGATCCATCCGCCCACCCTTACGCCACTATCCTCAAGCAAGTCTATTATTTTAAAAGCATGCACATTGCTCGAGTTCATGAGAACTGACAGCAGGGCGCTTATGGCAAATAGAAACCCGCCTTTGCATCTTCGTACGCATTTCATTTATGATTTTCCTTAGTTCCCCAGACGTAAGGATTTTGAAAAACATCCGAAAATGGGGCGTTTCGGCTTTATAGGACAAAAACTTGGTTATTGACGGTTCTCATTAAAATCGTGCCGTACTCATAAACGGAATGTCATCCGCGGAAATGTCATCTGCGCTGTCCGTCCCTCTGCCATTGAGGGCGGGAAATTCCGATAAGGTGAAAAAATCCCCACCTCTATCCCTTTATCGGCAATTCGCCCCGATCGGTGATACCGCTATGAAAGGCAGATCGCACCTACCCCAGGAACAATTTATATGCCGGATTTTCACTTTCATCCCAGTAATGGTTATCGAGTTGCCTTAGAAACGCCTCGAACTCGTCCTTCTCTTCAGGCGGCACTTCCATGCCCACCAGCACGCGGCCGTAATCGGCGCCATGGTTGCGGTAGTGGAACAAGCTGATATTCCAGTGAGGGCCCATGCTGTTCAGAAATCTCATGAGGGCACCGGGACGGTCGGGAAATTCAAAGCGATAGAGAAGCTCATTCTTTATCTCACGGGCGCGCCCCCCGACCAGATGGCGAATATGGAGCTTCGCCATTTCGTTGTCGCTCAAATCCTCTGTGCGTAAGCCACTTCTCTCCAGGCTTCCGATCAGCTTTACCGCTTCGTCGCGATTGCGCACCGACACGGCGACGAATACATGTGCTTCTTTCGGATCAGCATAGCGATAATTGAATTCAGTAATGCTTTTCGTTCCAAGCATGGCGCAAAATTTCCTGAAACTGCCTGGCTCTTCGGGAATGGTCACGGCCATCACCGCTTCACGCTGCTCGCCCAGTTCCGCCCGTTCGGAGACATGACGCAGCCGGTCAAAATTCATGTTGGCGCCGGAGGCGATGGCAATCAAATCCTTATCGCGGATTTTCTCCCGCTTGGCATAAGCCTTCGCTCCGGCGACGGATAGCGCCCCGGAAGGCTCCAGAATCGCGCGAGTATCCTCGAACACATCCTTGATCGCAGCACAGATAGCATCGGTATCGACCAGGATGATTTCGTCCACCAGTTCACGGCACAAACGAAAGGTTTCTCCCCCAACCTGCTTCACTGCCACGCCATCTGCAAACAATCCCACCTGTGCGAGCTTGACCCGGCGTTTTTTTTTCAGGGACTGATACATGGAATCGGCATCAGTTGGTTCGACACCAATGATTTTGATTTCCGGATAAAGCCTTTTCACATATGAGGCGATACCGGAAATAAGGCCACCACCACCTATCGGGACAAATATGGCGTAGATTGCGCCGGTGTGCTGACGAAGAATCTCCATCCCGATTGTACCTTGCCCCGCGATGACGTCAGGGTCGTCGTAGGGATGCACAAAAGTGGTATGCTGCTCTCTGGAAAATTTCAACGCGTAGGCATAGGCCTCGTCGTAGGAATCGCCATGTGTTATCACCGTCGCACCGCGCGCCTCGACCGCCTGCATTTTGATTTGTGGCGTAGTAACGGGCATCACGATGGTCGCGCGGCACTTCAGCCGTTGCGCCGCGAGCGCCACTCCATGAGCATGGTTCCCTGCAGACGCCGTCACCACACCGCGCTTGAGCACAGCGGGGGAAAGCTTGACCATTTTGTTGTAAGCCCCGCGCAGCTTGAATGAAAAAACCTCTTGCATATCCTCCCGCTTCAGCAAAAGCCGGTTATGTATGCGCGCGGACAAATTGGGTGCAAGCTCCAGCGGACTCTCTACCGCAACATCATAAACCCGAGCGGTGAGGATTCTTTCGAGATAATTGTTTTTCATCAAAATCGGGATTTCCTGATTTCAGGGCTACGCATTTTAGCATGCTGGGAAAGCCTGGTTGCCCAGCTTCATTGTTAAAATCGCCGGATAGTATTATCCTCATGAATAATTAAACGTTAACTTCCAAAAAATAACACTATGACGCAAGACGAGCAGAAACGCGCGGTCGCCCGGGCCGCTATCCAATACGTTCCAGTTGGCAGCATAGTTGGGGTGGGTACCGGTTCGACCGCCAATTACTTCATAGATGAGCTGGCTGCGATCAAGCATAAAATTGAAGGAGCGGTGGCAAGCTCGGAGGCGACTGCACGGCGGCTCAGCAGCCACGGTATCGAGGTCATGGATTTAAACAGCGTTGATGTGCTACCGGTATACGTGGATGGAACAGATGAAATCACCGAACACCTGCACATGATAAAAGGTGGCGGCGGAGCGTTGACGCGAGAAAAAATCGTCGCTGCCGTGGCGAAAAAATTCGTCTGTATCGCAGATCAAAGCAAGCTGGTCGATGTGCTCGGTAAATTTCCCCTGCCTGTGGAGGTTATTCCGATGGCACGTAGTTATGTCTCGCGGGAAATAATACGGCTGGGGGGGCAGCCGAGACTGCGCGAGAAGCTCATCACCGACAACGGCAATATCATCCTCGACGTGCACGGCCTGCAAATCCTGAACCCGGTTGAACTGGAGGCAGCGCTCAATCAGATTACCGGGATCGTTACCAACGGGTTATTCGCAAAGCGTGGTGCCGACGTGCTATTGCTTAGCAGCGATAGCGGTGTCCAAACAATGGTTGCCTGAGCTGAGGAACAATAAAATTGTCACAACGGGTCGGTAACATTCCTTGTCCTTTTTTGCTTTCAATCGATCAGCAGGTGTGCAATGGTAAGTAGCGAACATATATCCAAGCAGTTTGATGCCGATCTCGAGGCGGTGCGGACCCGCGTGTTGCATATGGGCGGATTCGTGGAAGAACAGATCGAGAAAGCCATCGAGGCGCTAACGAGCGGAAATGAGTGCCTGATAGAAAGTATCATTGCCGATGATCACCGCGTTAATGCCATGGAAGTTTCGATCGACGAAATTTGTAGCCAGATCATTGCCCGCCGGCAACCCGCAGCCGGTGATTTACGCATGATCATGACGGTCATCAAGACCATTACCGACCTGGAGCGTATCGGCGACGAAGCCGAGAAGATTGCACGCATGGCTAAGCTGATATACCAGACCGACCGTATGCATATGCCGCGATTCGTCGAGATCAGGCATGTTGCGCACATCGCGCTGGATATGCTGCGCAAATCACTGGACGCATTTGCCCGCCTGGATCTGACAGCAGCAGCTCAGGTCGTGCGACAGGATGAGTTGGTGGATGAGGAATTCCGTTCTATCATGCGTCAGCTCATCACTTTCATGATGGAAGACCCGCGCAAAATTTCTACCGCTCTCGAAATCCTGTTTATAGCAAAAGCCATCGAGCGAATCGGCGATCATGCCAAGAATATGTCGGAATACGTGGTATACATGGTCAAGGGCCGGGATGTACGCCATGTTACCGTTGAAGAAATCGAGCGGGAAGTAAGGGAATAAGTCCGCGATATCCGGATCCCTGAAAATTCATGCTTGAATACTCCACTCTCGCGGCTGTAGACCTCGGCTCCAATAGCTTTCGTCTGCAAGTTGCGCGGGTGGTGGGTAAACAGCTCTATCCGCTGGATAGTTTACGCGAAATGGTACGGCTTGCCGCAGGCCTCAACCCTCACGGACAATTGGATGAGGATTCTCAGGAGCGCGCTTTAGGTTGCCTGAAACGGTTCGGCGAGCGTCTACGGGGTTTTCCGCCACACACAGTACGTGCAGTAGGTACGAACACGCTCAGAGTAGCCGGGAACGCATCGGCATTTCTAAAAAAAGCGGAGGCGGCCATCGGGTTTCCGATCGAAATCATCGCGGGGTATGAGGAAGCGCGGCTGATATATCTGGGGGTCGCGCATAGCCTTCCCGCCTCCACCAACGCTCGCCTGGTTGTGGATATTGGCGGCGGCTCTACCGAATTGATCATTGGCAATCGCTTGAAGCCGGTCAAGCTGGAAAGCCTGTATATGGGTTGCGTCAGCTATAGCCTGCGTTTTTTTCCGGACGGAAAGATTACCAAGGGCGCGCTGAGGCGAGCCGAGCTTTCAGCACGCAGCGAGGTACAAGCCATCGCCGCCGGGTTCTCCAATATCCACTGGCAGGATGCTTTTGGCTCGTCCGGTACTGCGCGCGCGCTGGGCGACATCATCAAGCTGAACAATCTTGCTAAGGAAGGCTGCAATGGGGACATTACCCTGGAAGGGCTGGAAAATTTCCGCGAATGTCTGCTCAGGGTTGGCGATATCAGGAAGCTGGAATTTGCGGGGCTGCGTGCTGACCGGGCACCCGTTATCGTCGGCGGCTTCGCCATCATGGCAGCGGTATTTTCAGAACTGGGCATAAGCCGGATGTCTCAGGCCATGGGCGCATTGCGGCAGGGCGTGCTCTACGATTTGCTGGGGCGCTTCCATAATCACGATATGCGCGAAGTTACCGTAAGACAATTCATGCAGCGCTATCGGGTGGATTCCGCCCAGGCGAAGCGGGTGGAATCGCTGGCTCTTTTGCTTGGTAAACAACTGTTGGCCGATTTTCCTGATGAAGCAACGGAACTGCTGCTGATTCTCTCATGGGCGGCACGACTGCATGAGGTGGGAATTTCAGTAGCCCATTCCGGCTATCATAAGCATTCGGCCTATATTCTCGGTAACGCGGATATGCCGGGTTTCTCAAGAAAGGAACAAGAACGCTTGAGCGCGCTTGCTCTTGCCCATAGGGGAGTTGCCGGTAAAATTCGGGAATTTGTTACCGACTCGCCGGACTTCGCTCTGCTCCTGGCGCTTCGTCTGGCTACGCTGTTCCATCGCAGCCGTTGCGATATCCAGTTGCCGGATCTGGAAGTTTACCTCAGCGGCAAAGAATTCGAATTACGCATCGAACAAAAATGGCTGGAACGCAACCCCTTGACCGATACAGCGCTGTCTGCCGAAATTGAGCAATGGGCCGCTCTCGGTTTCGATTTCCGTATAAAGCGGCTGGAGGGAAGCAAGGCGCGCATAGCCGATAAAGCTGCCCGAAACGCGGCCAGCACATAAACTCATACCATCACGATGGCGTCCCACTCCAGAAAGAGATCGACAAAAGCGGGTCTTGCGCCAGGCACGCTGGTGCATATCGGCATAAAGAAAAATGTCGCTCCTCGCATCACCCTGCTGGATTACGATACGAACGGCGCGCGCGAATACGAAGTAACCACTGCTGAACTGGCCGACAAGATCAAGCTCGCACCGGGCATCAAATGGATCGACGTTCGTGGATTGGGCGATATTGGCATGATGGAACAAATCGGTGCCTGTTTTAATCTTCACCCGCTGGTGCTGGAGGATATATTCAATACCGAGCAGCGCTCGAAGCTGGAGGACTACGGCGACTATATTTACGTAGTACTCAAAACCTTCGGCTATGAGCGCAAAGGTGAAGAAGAGATGATAACCTCTGACCAGATTAGTCTAGTGCTGGGAAAAGATTTCGTGCTCTCATTCCTGGAAGCGGATGGGGTTCAATTCGCGTCGCTGCGTGAGCGCTTACACTCGGGTAAGGGGCAAATACGAAACCTGGGGTCGGATTTTCTGATGTATAGCTTGATTGATGCCATTGTGGATAGCTATTTCGTCATTCTCGAGCAGCTCGATGAAAAAACTGAAGTACTCGAAACCGAACTGATAGCGCGTCCTCGGCCAACCACCCTGCATTCGATTTATCACCTGAAGCGGGAAAATGCCTTTTTACGCAAATCACTGTGGCCATTACGCGAAGTGATCAGTTCCATGCAACGAGGGGACTCGCCGCTATTCACCCGCAATACCTTGCTTTACCTGCGCGATGTCTACGACCATACCATTCACATCATCGAATCAGTTGAGTCTCTACGCGACGTGACGGGAGGCATGCTCGACATTTATATGTCCAGCGTAAGCTACCGCATCAGTACGGTAATGAAGGTTCTCACCGTCATTACTACCATATTCATGCCACTGAGCCTGATAGCCGGCATTTATGGGATGAATTTCCAACACTTGCCTGGGCTTGGCTGGTACTGGGGATTCTTCGCGGTCCTGGGCGCAATGGCGGTGATCAGTGTGGGGATGCTGGCACTATTCCACTGGAAAAAGTGGTTGTAGTCCCATTTAGCAGCTCAGCAGCCAACTCAGCCGTCCAGTTCATCGGCGAACCGGGCGCTTGGCCGAAAGCTTTCTCGCTTAAAACTCGAATACTTGCCCGCGCTTCAATTTCTCCGGTTTGAATTCTCCTGCCGCTGCCTGAACTTCCGCCATTGTCGCGTCTTCATTGCCCGGTTCCATGTGAGTGATCAAAAGCCGGACCGGCTTATTGAGCTGCTTTAATCCCTGGGCCAGCAGTTCAGGGCGCATATGGCCAGAAGCCTCGGCACCCGCAACGTTGTGGTTGAGAAAGGTCGCTTCAATCATCAGATAGCGCAGGTTCGCGATTGCGTTCAAGGCGTTCCAGAACGGCTCATGGTAAGTTGTGTCGCCACTGAATACAAAACTTGCCTTGCCGCTATCAAGCTGATAGCCCACACCTGGCACAGCATGCCGTGCCGGCAGCGGGGTGATCATCCTTCCCGACAATTCGACGCTCTGTCCTACTGTCACAGGCCGGAATACCACATACGGATTGTCGGGTGAAGGTAATACCGTGTAGTCGGGCCAAAGGCGAAAATTGAACATATCCTGCTTCAGGACGGCAATGGTTTCAGCCAATGCGTAAACCGTAAGCGGCCTCTCACGACGCGGCCCCACCATATCCGCCACCATGGGAAGCAAGCCCGCATGGTCGAGATGCGAATGAGTAAGAAATACCGTATTGATGCGCAGCATCTCGGTCAGCGTCAAGTCCCCCGCGCCGGTACCCACATCGACCAGGATGTCGTCATCCAGCATCAGGCAAGTGGTTCTTAAATCGGCACCAACGCCACCGGTGCATCCAAGAATGGTTACCCGCATCTTATCCTCGCGCAACGATCTCAAAAATATCGCTTAGGTACATGACTTGGCAGCCGGGATGGCATGCGAGATATCGGGCATAAAGTTCGAAACGCACGCTTCGTGGATTTTCTTTCCATCCCGCCCAATCCACCAAGCGATACAGACGAGTTACTTGGACAGTAGTCTGGGGATGCTGTCCTGCACTGTTGAAGCCCACCCCCACGATAAAACCTTGAGACCGCGGACACGTGCCCATGACACAATCATTGTGCGTAGCAGAGGTGGAGCATCGGGCAGCATCCATACTTCAGAGATGCGCTTTTCCTCACGCCAACTACGCAGCAGAAGCCTTACCACCGCCTCCAGGCCGATTGCGTAGCTGCGCATCTGCAAGCAAAGAAGTAATCGCGCCGGTTCCGGTGTAAGCCAGTGAGCGTAACCGCCTTCGCGAAACACGTAATCAAGCGCATCAAGAAGATCCGGGGGAAAATGCGCAAGCGGACAATTGCCCGACAGAAGCAGGACATTAAGCGAAGCGTTAGGATAACGCGAGAAATAAAGGCTGCGGTTGCGCTTTACGAGCTCCTTATAATATTTGCCACGCCCGAAAGACCCGCCGCCTTCGTGCTGTATGCTGGCGCCAGGGTGGACGCCAAGGTGCCAGCCGCGCAAGTCAAGGCGACGGCCGAGATCGATATCTTCATAATAGCCACGACCAAATGCGGAGTCGAAGCCGCCAATTTCAAGAAAAACGTGACGCCGGATCAAGAATGCGTGGCCACGAAGGCGGTGTGTGCGAATGTAACCGCCGGGCTCGCGCACATATCGATCCAGATTGTCCCTGGCATAGTCGTTGCCGGCGGGAATAATGACTGCTAGCTGCGGGTCTGCCGCCATCGCTGCGCACAGCAGCGGCAGAAAATCCTCGCTTGCCATCGTGTCGGAGTTGAGTATCAACACGAAAGACGCATCGGAGCGACTGACTGCTTCGTTTACCGACGCACCGAACCCCCGATTTTTCTGTGCATGATGAACGTGGACGTGTTCATACGGCAATTGATCGAGCATCATGCGCGTCTCGACATCGGAAGCATCATCCTGTACATAAATATGCCGGATGGAGTCACTGAGGCATGCGACGACAGAATCGATACAATGCCGCGTCAGCGCTGGCGCATTATAGACCGGGATTACCACATCAATGGATGGCTTGGCCGGCATACGGATCAGTAATCTCCTCGGAATACCGGTCGGCAGAGGCTAATCACGCGAAAGCGAGATTAGCGGCACGATCATGCGGATGATCCCGGTTCTGACTGGCTTTTGGCCGCACCTGCCCTTCCAGCAGTGCAACATAACGGGACAATACGTCGGGACCACCGACGTCGATCATTTCCCTCACGAAGCGTTGGCGATGCTCTTCTATATAAAAGGAATCGCAGCCGTGCGAAAGAAATCTTTCGATATTCCTATATACATCATCCCGGCAGCGCAACTCTGCCTCAGGTATGAATTCAGCCAGTGCGGAGCGCCCGGCATGAAGATAATCCGCGGCCAATACCGGTTTCTTCCTTTTGACCGCCTCAAATACAACCGAGGTAGCCAGGTCAATGATTACATCCGCCCAATTCATGAGATAAATGGAATGAATATCCCCTGCCACGCTCACGTTAGGTAAACGCCGCAGGGACATATCCTTCGTCAAGGATTGCTGCCAGCCACCGCGGGTATGCGGCTTGATGATCAACTCCACCCCAGGAAAGCCGGCAACGATGCGCACGACCTCGCCTACTTCCTCCCAGAACGTTGAAAAATTACTCTTTCTCAAAAACATCACCACTTTAAGCTTGCTATCAGAGCGGGTCAGCGGCGAAGGCGGCATCAACTCGGCCACCCTGGCAAGCCATTCGTCGCAATAGCGCGGTGAGCCCAGTACGGCAAGCTTCTGGTTATCCATAAACGGACGAAAGCGCACCGAACATAATTCGTTCGGCACTACCACTTTTTCGAAAATTCCCGCATTGGCAAATGTGGTGTCGGGCTCCAGGGTCAACTCGCGTCGCCTGATCAACTGACTCGCATGAGGGCTATCCCCATGCGGCAACGAGACCGTGCCAAGACCCATGGCGCGCGCCGTCGATAACACTACCTTGACCCACTCCACGCAGATGGATGAATTTCTTTCTATCCAGTCGAATACTACGACCCCCTCGCTACTTTCGCCAAAGCTGCGCCTCAACAGGCGGTTGGCGGTACTCCGCCAGATCGGTTCACGTCGCTTGGCATTATAAGCCTCCGCCAGTACGTTCATGATTGGACCGATGAATGGGCGGCGCAAGCTGCGGATCAATATCAGTGTCTGAAAAAACCACCCCAAAAATTCGACAGGAGTCAACACATCAGCGATGTACGCCATGCGAACACCATTGAGCCCCTTCAGGAATTTGATACGATAATCATTTCGGAACCGCGAGTTGCCTATCAGAACAATGTCACAGGTATGACCAGAACCGATCCACCTGGAAATTACCGGTGTAATATGATCTATATCGTTATAATGACGTAGAAAAAAAAGAGCCTTCATACCCGTGTTTTCATTCTTTGCGTGCTGGTGGCAAAAAGCAGTATATCCGTCATTTCATTGATGATTCCCATTTGTTTCTTGCGACGAAAATGCGTGTAATTGTACACGGGGCGATATTCGTTTACTAGCACAGCCGGTATTTTTACTCCCGCGGACTTCTGTTACTATAGAAACCCGGTTCGGGTTCAAGTTCCGGCAGAGTATTTTTCCTGACGGCAGGAATAGGTACGAAAAAACGAGTTTCAAAAAACCATTCTCAGGCCGACCCGTTCCCGATACTAACGTATAGGGTCGATAACCGACAGCCCAATAATGAAATGCAGCTATTATCCGATAGACATCAATAACATGATTTACCAATGAGAACAATTGCTGTAATACCGGCACGCATGGGTTCATCGCGTTTTCCCGGAAAACCGGTTGCAAAATTGTTGGGGCGTGCAATGCTGGAACATGTCTACAAGCGCGTTGCCCTTAGCAGATCCCTTGATGCTACTTACATAGCAACGTGTGACGAAGAGATCCGGCGGGTGGCGGAGGATTTTGGCGCTACCGTGATAATGACTGCTGACACCCATGAGCGTGCAAGCGATCGGGTTGCCGAGGCCGTGGCAGGCCTGGATGCTGAACTTATTGTCATGGTGCAAGGCGACGAACCGATGACTCATCCGGAAATGATCGACGCAGCAGTAGCGCCATTACGGCAGGATTCGCGGCTGGGCTGCGTTAACCTCGTGCGAGCCATTGATAATAAAGCTGATTTCCATGACTTCAACACGATCAAGGTCGTGATGAATCAGCAAGGTGACGCCCTTTATATGTCGCGCCAGCCGATACCGACCACGCCGGCCTCGTCCCGGTTGGATTTCCCGCATGCACTCGCCTATAAGCAGGTATGCATTATCCCGTTCCGGCGCGAAACTTTGCTTGATTTCGCCCGGTTACCGCCAACCCCATTAGAGCAACTGGAGTCCGTAGACATGCTGCGATTACTGGAGCACGGTTATCGGGTGAAGATGGTGACAACCCAATTCAACACGCAAGCAGTGGATACTCCGGCCGATCTGGAGCGTGTCGCCAGGTTGATGGAAACCGACCCGCTGCTGGCCTCATATTGAATCAAATACGCACAGACACAGACACGTTCTTGCAGTCTTCCAAGGCATAGCTATGCAATTAAAATCGAAACTTGCCCGTAATGCGCTGACCATTGGCTCATGGATCACCCTGGGGCATCCAGCAATCGCAGAGATCATGGCTGCGGCCGGTTTCGACTGGCTCGTCCTGGATACGGAGCACAGCGTCCTTGAGCTAAGCGACGTTCAGATGCTGATCCAGGTACTCGACGGTCAGCGGTGCCCCGCCATCGTCCGGTTGACTTCAAACCATCCTGACCAGATCAAGCGTGTCATGGATGCCGGTGCAACCGGCGTGATGGTGCCTATGGTCAAAACCGCCGCCGATGCGGAAGCTGCGGTACAAGCCGTCTATTACCCGCCCCGGGGTCAGCGGGGCGTCGGTCTGGCCCGCGCGCAAGGTTATGGCGCACGATTTCAGGAATATCGGCATTGGCTGGAGGAGAATGCAATTGTAGTCGTCATGATTGAGCATATCGATGCTGTCAATGCCATCGATTCCATACTTTCGGTTCCCGGCGTTGATGCTTATATCATTGGCCCGTACGATCTATCCGGGTCCATGGGGCGACCAGGCGAACTGGATTACCCCGAAGTTCAGGCGGCGATAAAACGGGTACATGAAGCTGGACGCCGTCTAGGTAAATCGGGAGGCATCCATGTAGTCGAGCCTGATCTGGATCAGTTGCGCCATTACATCCAGACCGGCTTCAGTTTTCTTGGCTATGGTCTGGATATTCGTATCCTGGACACCCTTTGTCGCAGTCATATGCAAAATATAAGAGAAAGTTTATGAATAAGCTCGTCATCTCCACCTCATCGTTTGATGTGGACAACAATCCCCCTCTCCAGAATTTGCTGAAAGATGGCATGCATATCACCAAAAACAGCCATGGCCGCAAACTTACGGAAGACGAAACCATCGCTTTGCTGGGCTCGGATACCATTGGGATGATTGCCGGCATCGAACCCCTGACAGAACGCGTCTTTGCCTCCGCCAGAAGCCTGAAGGTGGTGTCTCGCTGCGGAAGCGGCGTGGACAGTGTCGATCTTGTGGCAGCAAAGCGTCATGGCATTACTGTTCTTAATACGCCGGAGGCGCCGGCGCAGGCAGTTGCCGAGCTCACCCTGGGCCTGATACTGGACGCTTTGAGGCAGATATCCCAGACTGATCGATTGCTTCATGCGGGCAAATGGCCGCGAACGCAGGGACGCCTGCTCGCTGCCCAGCGAGTAGGCATTATCGGCCTGGGACGTGTCGGGCGGCGTGTAGCACGGCTGTGTCAGGCATTTGAGGCCGAGATTGTGGCGTATGATTCATATGTGAAGCAGGCGCCGCAAGGAGTACAATTGGTACCATTGGAAGACCTGCTGGCGGAAGCGGATATCATCAGCCTGCACGTGCCTTATGGCGCTGACACGCACCACTTGCTTGATAAGGCGGCGCTCGCGCGCCTGAAGCCAGGTGCTGTAGTGATAAATACAGCCCGAGGCGGCCTTATCGATGAAACCGAGCTTGCGGAGATCTTGATTTCGGGGCGCCTGGCTGCTGCCGCGCTCGATGTTTTCGAGCAGGAGCCGTATCACGGCCCGCTGCTGGAATGTGAAACGGCAATTCTTACCTCGCATATTGGTTCCCACGCCAGGGAAGCACGTCAGCGCATGGAGGTGGAAGCGGCGGAGAATCTGCTTCAGGGACTGGCTAAAACGGATGTGATGAAAGACAGGCACCACGGAAATGCCTAACGAAATTGCGATCGTGTATGGTGCCAGCGGCTTCCTCGGAAGCCATGTAGCCGATGCGTTGTCCAACGCCGGCTATCGTGTGCGCTTGTTTGATCGTCGCCCATCAATTTACCAGCGTCCCGATCAGGAAATGGTCATCGGTGACATCATGAATCTGGATGAAGTGACGAGAGCGGCTGAGGGTGCTCATGTTGTTTATAATTTTGCTGCCATTGCGGACATCGATGAAGCCAACGATAAACCCCTGGCGACCGCCACGATTAACGTATTAGGTAATATGCACGCGCTGGAAGCGGCACGTCTTGCCGGAGCGCGCCGATTTGTTTTTGCCAGCACTATTTATGTCTATTCCGAGTCCGGTTCTTTTTATCGTGCCAGCAAGCAGGCGGCGGAACGCTTCATTGAGACTTATCATGAGCGCTATGGGCTGGACTATAGCATTTTACGCTATGGATCGTTGTATGGCAGGCGTGCTGACGCACGTAACGGAATCTACCGTATGCTGCACGAAGCGGTGGACCGTCATTCGATAACGTACCACGGTAGCGGTGAGGCAATCCGCGAATACATCCATGTTGAGGATGCAGC
The DNA here is from genome assembly GCA_039914755.1 of Nitrosospira sp. GTDB lineage: Bacteria > Pseudomonadota > Gammaproteobacteria > Burkholderiales > Nitrosomonadaceae > Nitrosospira. Next base: position 28,173 of record JBDSOQ010000216.1, read on the forward strand.
GCGCATGAGTGTCCAGGTGCTGGCACCAGAGTTTGCCAATCGTCATTTGATCTTGACCGGACAGGAGCGGTTACGCATCAAGGACGTCATGACCATGATTTCTGAAATCATGCCCTGGAAGATCGAATTACATTTCGACCAGGCGCGTGCGGGGCACCATTACGAGGTTACTCCTTATGCTTTTCAACCCCGTATTGGCCGCAAATTGGTACTCAACGAACATGTCGATCTGGGTCAGGGTTTACTGGATTGTTTGCGGGATATCCACAGAACCATGCATCACTCCGGTGAAGATGACGAAGCGACGCCTTTGGCATCCGACAATAGAGCATGAACACAGCGGCGTGGCAAGCCATCATTTTCGATTTCGATGGTGTGGTGGTCGAATCCGGTGAAATCAAGACACAAGCTTTTGGCGATCTCTATCGAGGCTACGGGGAAACAGTCATGGCCGCAGTTATGCAGTATCACAGCTTGCATGGAGGCATGTCGCGCTATCACAAATTTCGTTATTTCCAGGAGCATCTTTTAGAAAAATCACCGCTGACTCCGGATGAAGAGCAAGAGTTGGACCGTCGTTTTTCCGAATTGGTCGTCGAGGCTGTGATTGCCAGTGATGCAGTGCCTGGTGCAACGGAGTTGATCCGTAAAGAAGCAACACGCATTCCTTTGTTTGTCGCTTCCGGCACACCGGAAACGGAACTCAATACAATTGTCGTTCGCCGTGGCCTGGCCTCCTATTTCACCGCTGTGTGCGGCTCCCCCACGCCAAAACAGAAACTGATCGCGGATATTTTATCGAATCACGCGCTCTTGCCTGAGCGTGTGCTGATGATAGGCGACGCGTTGATCGACTATCAAAGCGCACAGCTTAACAATGTCGCATTTCTGGGACGCGTGCGTCCCGGGGATAAAAACCCCTTTCCTGCACACGTGGACATATTGCCCGATCTGAGCCCGTTGCTCACCTGATATCTGACCCGGCGGTTTAATCAGCCAATCGATAATGGTTCAGAAACCTAAACTTTAATGACATTTTTGAAATATTCCCAAGACCAGCCAATATGACCGGCAGTAAAGAAAAAAAGCCTAAGACGATTATTCTTGGCGCCGGCCAGGGACGGCGGCTGTTGTCGCTAACTGAAAACATGCCGAAATGTCTTTTGCCGGTCTCGGGCAAATCCATTATCGAGCGGCAGATCGATGCCTTACTGGCAGCGGGTATAGACGAAATCACTGTCGTCACCGGTTTTCAGTCCAGCCTGGTTGAAGCTCAATTGCAACGGCGTTACGCAAATCACGCGCAGGTCGGTACGATTTTTAATCCGTTCTTTGAGGTTGCCGATAACCTGGCCAGTTGCTGGATTGCGCGTTCTGTGATGGATGGCGATTTTCTGCTCCTGAACGGGGATACTGTTTTTGATGAGGCTGTGCTGGCGCAGGTGCTGAACTCAGATCCCGCTCCCATTACCCTCGGGGTGGATTACAAATCCGCTTATGATGCGGATGATATGAAAGTCCAACTGGATGAAAGAGGATGGGTCAAGCATGTGAGCAAAACTTTATCCGCGGCTCAAACCAACGCCGAGTCCATCGGTCTTATTTTTTTTCGGGATCGTGGACCGCAATTGTTCCGCAGCGCAGTCGAGAATGCACTTCGGCATCAAGCTGCGCTTAAATTCTGGTATCTAAACATCATTGACCGCCTGGCCGATAAACAAGTGGTCAATGCTTGTTCCGTATCCGGGCACGTTTGGTGTGAAATTGATTTCGCTGCGGATCTGGCACGGGCTGAAGCGCTTTTCAGCGGAACGGAGCGGGATGGAATCCCGCAGAACCCATCTGCGCAAGCTGAACTTATTACAGATAAATAGTCAGGCACGACCGACCGTCGGCGTCTGCGAAAAACGTCAGCTCACGTGTGTGAATTTTCTCCGCGTCGTTCGATGCCAAAAGGCGATACGGTAGTCCTCGCCAAATCCCAAGGCGAATGTCAACATACTTCCGGGCGGGCATACTTGGTTTCGACAGTCCGTCTCAAGTTGAACGCCAGGAGCTTCCCAAGCCGTTCGTTACCTATGGGGCCATTACCGATCCGCTGGATAATATCCAGGTCCGGTGCTTTGTTGGCCTCGATCATGTACGGACCATTATCGAGCAGGGCGACGTCCCAACCAATCACTACCTGATCGGAGAAGGCGCTGCCATGGGCATATTGCACCAGGTCGATCAGCTCGGGCCAGCACGGAAGCTTGCGCTGCAGTATCTGAGCGCCCGTTTCGTAGTGCCGCTCATACCAACCATCTGCGGTTGCTCCCCATGCCCCACAGGCGCCTCTTCCTAGTTCGCCGGTGTGAATATCCACGTTGGCGGCGATTCCGCCGGCGTGGAAATTGTCGACAATGACGGCACTATTCCGCGCCATGCGAAAAACCGCGTTGGTGACTTCGAATCCACCTTGCTCGTTACGGCAACTCATCACACGAACAGTCGCCAGCGTACCATTAGCGAGATCCGCGATCTCATGATGATTTACGAGCCGTGGCTGCACAAGGAAGGTGCTTTGCCACGAGGCTTCCCGCAGGCCTTCGAGTATTTGAGCCTCAGTAGCGACTTCGCCATCGTTTCGCCGATACTTCCCTGAACCCTGATAATCCCAGCGCGCGGCACTTTTTCCTCCCTGTCCATACAGCGGCTTCACGAAGAGATCGATTTCGGGCAGGCCCGATCCCTTCCAATCGACCGCTGTGACCTCTCCTTTCTCCACGCTCAGGAGGACAGGCGCGGTTTTAATTCCGAATTCGCGACACCGGGCCATGAAGCGTGCCTTGTCTTTTATACAGACGGTGCTCCGCTCCGCGGGGATGGAAAGTCCACCATTGTGGTCGCGCAAAAAAAGGTATAGCCCGGCTTTTGTCTCAAGCCGATTCAGGTACTCACCAGCACGTTTTCTCTTGTCGTCGTCGTGCAACTCGAAGATATAGTACCAGGGAGACAGGATCGCAAACCGGGCCGCAACACTGATCTGCTCCCGGATTTGCCGGGTGATTCCCTTTCCTGTCCGCTTCTTTATGGCGCTTCCGTTGAGCGTGGTAAAGACCATTACCAGCGCAGCAATCACGAATGGGACGAACGGTAGAGCCGCACATGCTACAAAACGATCCCGGGGTGTGATCTCACGCCAGACCTCGCGCTGGAAGCATCGGTGGATAGCCGTCGCTGGCGAGTTATCCTCCGGTAGCCGCGCAAAAATCCACATCGCGCCGCTCAAGTCCCGGGTAATCCTGTCAAGGCTGAAACCACCAATAATATTCATGAGTCCTCGCATCCTCCGCAGCACGTGAGGCAAGATAGTGAATTACATCTCATTCAAGACACTTATTTAGTTTTCTAGTATGAGAACCAATCAACACTCAACATAGTGTCCCAGAGATTCTGCACAACGTTTTTTCAAGTCCTGCACCCTAGACTCGACGTGAGGAATCGATGACACGATGCAAAAAACTGTCGACTTGTTTAGAGGTTCTCTAAAAGTTTCAGCTGTTTGCATGATACGCCGCCACATCAGCAATACAAGATACTAAACTACCACCTACTAATAGTAGGTGGGTTAGCGCAGCTTTGATGCAGACGACTAAAGTCGTCTAACCGCATCAAGCTAAACGCGCATGAGTCAACACACTTAAAATCAAAGTCAC
>JBDSOQ010000060.1:0-2157 GCA_039914755.1 Nitrosospira sp.
AGCTCATCCGCTTCCTGCTCGACTTTTCCGCAGGTAGACGCCGCACCGACCGGCACCGCCGCGATAATCCTTGCTGCGCCAGCCTGGCGGAGGGAAGCAATCGCAGCCCGCATGGTCGCCCCCGTAGCAAGGCCATCATCGATAATTATGATTGTCTTTCCTTCAATACCGGGTGACGGCCTGCCTTGACGGTAAAGCCGGTTACGCCTTTCCAGCTCCGCCTGTTCCTTTACTATTACAGCCTCAATGGTAGCCTTATCGATGTTCAAGACGTTGATGATGTCTCGATTGAGGACGCGAGTATCATTTCCTGCTATCGCGCCCATCGCCAGTTCTTCCTGTCCCGGCACACCCAGCTTGCGGACAAGCCACAGATCCATCGGTACAGCCAGAGTCCGGGCCACTTCATAAGCCACCGGCACACCGCCGCGCGGAAGCGCCAGAACGAGGACATCGGTTCTTCCAGCGTAGCCGACCAGTGCTTCCGCCAGCCTGTTTCCAGCTTCTGCCCTGTCTGCGAAATAGAGAACGGAACTTGCCACTTAAACCTCTTCTCCGGATAGTCCGGAATGGGTTTGAAACCATTGCGCCGCCAGAAGGGCGGCTGCCTCAAGCGTGCCAGGCTCCTCAAACAAATGTGTTGCGTTTGGTACGATCTCCAACCTGGATCGGCCGTTGGGATTAAGCCGCGCGAGCGCCGATTTATTGAGTTTCAGAACCTCGGGATCGTTTTCACCTACGATAAGAAGCACAGGAGCCATGACTTCGGGCAAATAATCTCCGGCCAGATCAGGTCGGCCGCCGCGGGAAACCACAGCCATGATATTTTCCGGGCGCCTTGCCGCGGCAATCAACGCGGCGCCAGCGCCTGTACTTGCCCCGAACCAGCCTATTTTTAAATGTTGCGTTTGCGGTTCACGTTGCAACCATGTAGCGATATCGATCAGCCTGTCCGCCAGCATGGGTATATCGAAACGCAAATGCCGTGTCCGCATATCGACAATTTCTTCTTCCTCCGTCAAGAGATCGGCGAGCAACGTGGCGAAGCGATACCTGTTCAGCGTTGCCGCGACATAACGGTTGCGGGTGCTATGCCGGCTACTGCCGCTGCCATGCGCGAATGCGACAATAGCCATGGCATCCGGCGGTATAGCCAAGTCTGCGCTCAGCACGACATCCCCTGCCGGGATTCGTACGGCTGTCGTCTCAGGAGCTCCGTTATGCAAGGGGTTGGCCATATTTGTCTTCCGATAACATCCTCGGAGCCTCGTTAATAAAATAGATGTGCCTGATTCTGAAATAAGGAAATACGAGCGCACAATGATTTTTATAGAGCATCGTTAATGATGTTTCCGTACGCTTCCGAACATAGGTTTCAATACGGGGCTGGATGATGGTAGAAAATTCTTCATCGGTTTCTTCCGGAATAGGCGAGCACGATGTAAATGTCATATCTTCAGGATAAAAAATAGCCGGAAATTTCTTTGGCGGAGGCTATGATATGGATGTGGTTAGATTTTTCCGGGATGAATTAAACCGCCAAAGGAGAAAATACCGATGAAAGCGATCTACCGGATTTACCCTGCAATAGGTATTGCGCGTATAGGAAACAGCAAGACTGGTTATTTCCTGGGGCCGGAGTCCCCAGGGATCACTCCCGCAGGGCCATATCGTGACGACTCGTCACCGGGAAAAATAAAGCCGCAAGCTGTTCGATTCCGGATTTATAAATTTATTCGTGACGATTTCGGCAAGGAAGCGCTCGACAGCGAGATTGTTCTGGATGAAAAGACAACAATCAGATGGAGCATCCATCTGGTCAACCGTAAAGCAGCAGGCGGAAATTTTCCTCCAGGAGGCCCCTCTTCTACTTCGCTCAGAAACGCGGAATACAGCAGAGCCGGATTAATCGCGGATGCCGGAATACAGTCCATATCGGGCAAAAACCAAGCCGGTGGTCTTCTCACTGGAGAAATCAACTTCATTAAAAATGGAGATATCGAGGGCAGCGCAAAAATTGTGCTCGGACGCATCCTCACGGACGAAGAAGGGCGGTTGATCGTTGTTGGCGGTCCAGGTAAATCGAGCTCCCCTATTGGCCGAGGTCTCGATAATTTTGCGAATAATGATGGCTGGTATGATGGCGTTTCCGATGGG
>JBDSOQ010000219.1:0-12628 GCA_039914755.1 Nitrosospira sp.
CCTCATCCACGAAGCTTCCTGAGGATTAAATGAATATGGATTATTTTTCCCTGCTACAATGGCCCGCGATGGTGATCAACATACTCGCGGTCTGGTTGCTGACTTACCAGTCCAAGCGCAGGCGCAATGCCGGCTTTTGGTGTTCTCTCATCAGCAACGTCTTGTGGATCGCCTGGGGATGGTATGCGCAGGCTTTAGCAGTTATCGGCCTCCAGATAGCCTTGGCTGCGCTGAATATCCGCGGCGTCAAAAAGACTGATGATAAAACCTAGCAGCCTGTCGGGCTTAAAGAATCGCAGCGAAAAAGTGGCTGGGCGAGGGCAGATTTTGAGGATTTTGAAGGCCAATAGTTATTCTATTGGCCGAAAAAGCGGCGAAATATGAACCGCCCAGACGCTTTTGCAGCCGATTTCCTTTAAGTCCGACAGGCTGCTAGATAATGCGGTCGACAACGTCGCCGTTTTCTCTTTTTTTGGTCTATATCGTCATGATTTGTGCAAAATGAAGTTCGAAACATGGAAAAATCTCTTGCAATCCGAGCAAGCAAAATATTTTTGATTTCCGGCATTGGCTGCCTGGCTCTCGTGGTTGCTTCTAATAATGTTCTCGATTATCAATCAAATTTCCGGTTCGTCCAGCACGTGATGTCGATGGATACGGTATATCCGGGAAACGTTCTGAAGTATCGCGCTATCACTGAACCGCTGCTGCATTCCGCTACCTATATACTTATCATATTCTCTGAATTCATAATCGCCATACTGTGTCTTTTTGGGGCATTGCAATTGCTTCGCCATATCCGGAATGATACGCTGACATTTGACAAGGCCAAATCTCTATCTATCCTGGGGTTATCCTGCGGTTTTGCCTTATGGTTTTTTGGCTTTGTTGTAGTTGGCGCGGAATGGTTCTGCATGTGGCAATCACCGGACTGGAATGGCCAGGAATCTGCATTCCGATTTGTGGTTTGCATCGTCCTGGTGCTAATTTACACCGTACAAAGTGATAAAATCGGCTGAACCGGCTAACTCGCCGAAATCGGACCATCGATTACCACTAGCGTATAATTGTCAGCCCCTATTTTGTTATCTTCACTTCTTGTCTTCCTGATCGGGCCGAATACCGCCCGTCGGTAGTCTGCAAACCCAAGCGATGCGAACTCTATACACTTATTGCATGCTTTTTCCGCGGCGCACCGCGTACGTCCTGGTCGCACTGTTGGCGGCAGGTATCGCCGAAGGGCTTAGTCTGACCGCACTTCTCCCGCTACTTTCGATTGCAGTGGGCGATACCGCGAATTCCGACACCGGCAAGCGAATCGTCGACGTGCTGCAAGGGATTGGCATCGTACCGTCCATTGGCGCCATGCTGCTGATCATTGTCGGAGGCATGATCATCAAGAGCGTGATATTGCTGATGGCCAACAGGCAGGTCGGCTATACCGTCGCGCATGTCGCAACCGCGCTTCGCCTTGAATTGATCGACGCGCTGCTCGCGAGCCGCTGGCAATATTATCTGCGTCAACCCATGGGTTCACTGGCGAATTCAGTCGCCACCGAAGCATACCGGGCGGCCAACGGTTTTGAACACAGCGTCACCGTACTGGCGCTGGTGATACAAGTTCTCGTCTATGGAACCGTGGCCATGTTCGTTTCATGGCAGGCAACGCTTACCTCGTTACTTGTCGGCGTGGTAATGCTGCGGCTGCTGCATCAGCTGATCCGCGCTACCCGCCGGGCCGGAGGCAAGCAGACTCAACTGATGCGTCACTTACTGACTTATCTTTCCGACGTGCTCGGATCGGTAAAATCACTAAAAGCCATGGCGCGGGATAACGTGGCGGAGGCCATCCTGCGCGACCAGACCAAGCAGCTGGAAAAAGCCACCCGGCGCGAAATCATGGCGCGGGAAGCCTTGATGGCCTTGCAGGAACCCATACTGGCCACCCTGATAGCGTCAGGCTTATATCTGGCTCTGTCGATATGGGAGCTTTCATTGCCGGCTGTGATGGTGATGGTCTTTCTGCTCACCCGCCTTCTGAGCCTGCTCAATAAAACGCAGCGCAAATACCAGAATCTGGCGGCGCAGGAGAGTGCTTACTGGGCTTTGCGCACAGCGATTGAAGAGGCGCGTGCCGCAGCGGAGAGAACGACAGGTACGCGTCAGCCTACCCTTCAAAAGGGGATCAGCTTGCGTCACATTGATTTCGACTACGGCGCGAAACCGATATTCCAGGATCTCAACCTCGAGATTCCAGTCAATTCATTCACCACCATTGCAGGACCATCGGGCGTTGGCAAAAGTACGATGCTAGACCTGCTGTGTGGACTGGCTGAACCAAAGTCAGGGGATATGCTCATAGATGGCGTGCCTCTGCGTGAAATCAATCCGCGCGACTGGCGACGCATGATCGGCTATGTCGCGCAGGAAAATGTTCTGCTTCACGACACCATTCTCAGCAACATACTCGTCGGCGCGCCTGACCTGGTTGAAGCCGATGCTGAAAGAGCGTTGCACCAGGCGGGAGCCTGGGATTTCGTAAGCGCCCTTCCGGAAGGGTTGCAGACGATTGTCGGCGAACGCGGGGGGCTGTTGTCGGGCGGCCAGCGTCAGCGGATTGCAATAGCCAGAGCGCTGGCTCACCAACCGCTTTTTCTGCTGCTTGACGAACCGACCAGCGCGCTCGACCCTGAAAGTGAGCGGTTGGTTTGCGACACGCTCAAAAAGCTGGCAAAGGATCTTACCGTGGTTGCCGTTTCTCATCAGCCTGCGCTGATAAATGCAGCGGATTACATATTCACCCTTTCAAAGGGTAAAGCCGAGCGGCTGCAACATCCATCCGAGGTTGGGAATGAATCGGACGCCATATCCGTATCACGCAGGGGAGCAACCTCGGTTTTCCGTTGATTTGAAAAATCATGACGGCAAATCAAAAAAAGTTTGCTGCCTAAGGTGCGCCGCACGCTTGGGTGAATCTGATAGCTTGTAACAAGCTGTACCGGTCGCGGGTCCGGATGATGCAGCATTAACCTAAATCCGGTAGTTGTCCGCTCATCTCATAGATCAATATTATGATTAATAATAATATTTCATGTTATTTGACGCTCACCTTCCGGGTGAGGGCGCTACGGGGGGATTTAGGATTAATCAACAGCAACTTCGATCGATAGCATTTTCTTATGCGGAAATAGAAGCGGCTAACGTTTTTTCTCAAATATAAAACAGGTTTCTCCCCAGTTTCTGGTGGTTTTGGATTTCACCCCAAGGCCAGCCTGTTCCATCAGATTTACCGCTTCCTGCTGCTCCTCAGGAGTTCCCAGCTCGACGATGACAGATCTAAGCGCGGGGTTTCTCAGAACATTTTCCGCACTTTTTATAATGGGAATCTCTATGCCGTCAACATCAATCTTGATATAGTTGGGGTAAGGGAATCCCCATTTTCCGCATAGCTCGTCCAGCGTTACTCCAAACATTCCCTGGATATGCGCGGTGGGTGTTTTCATGTTCTTCAGGTCTTCCTTTCCGAACTGTGAGCGGTTTCCTCCGCCAATAAATTTGGGGATGTACAGCTTTGAAAACCCGCCCTGTCCCGATACGGCTATACCATAAGCCGTAATATTATTCTCGAGCTTGTTCAGGTAAATGTTTTTATTCAGTAAAGAATAATTGATGCACTGAGGCTCAAAGGCGAAAACCTGAATGTCACTCCCGTATTTTTTTGCGGGATATAAAGAATATTGGCCGATATTCGCGCCCAGATCAAAGAATCGCGAGCCGGGTTCAAAACTGTCGAGCCAATTCAGCGTATCGGGCTCTTTAATGGAATAGGTTTTGGCTCGCTGAAGCGTCCGAAAATTATCCACGGCGATGCGTATGGATTGACCCTTGACATTTACTTGCGCGTAACCGCCTTTCAGTCCATAAAGCGCAACAGAGAACCCGGAAAGAACATCCATGAAAAATGAAGACATATTTGCTTCAGCTGCAGGCTGATTAGTGGAGATAGGGATTAAGTGAATGCCGAAGAATATCTGTTTTACCCGGTTTAATCCCGGATATTTTGCCGCGGACCAAAGCTGCGGCCGCCGAGGTAGCGTTGACTTATCTCGGGCACAAGAGGATTTTCAAGTCGGAAGGAGAAACTCCGCTTCATCTGTAGGGCAAACTCAAGTCGTCGAGGATGTCCATGTTGTAACGAGAAGCAGTTTCTGCCAACACCGGCAAGACCTCTTTAACACTTACGCCCTTTCTTGTCAAAACGCTTTTTTTGATAAACGGAAACTTGAACTCGGTAATAAGGGGCTTCCATAGATGTAAGGTCGGCTCTATCCACCTTATAGGCATTTGATTAAAATCGATTCGAGCCAAGGCTGATTCTAAGCCATAAAGCGCGGATAGGCGGAATCGATGGCGGAGAAGCCGGGAAAAACCGACTTCATATTTTCGGATAACGACATTCTTGAATTCCAGAATATCGACCTCTTTGAAGAAACGAAGAAATTCTTCAGATAACACTACATTTTTCTTGCAATACAGAAAATAAGATTGCAGATGTGGATGAAATTGAAAAGAGTCGGTCATGCCGATCACATCAGCGTCGCAGTTCTCAAGCGTAGTAACGATATCGCTGATACTGAAAAGTGGCCCGATAACGCTATCGTTGGCTAACAGAAGGCCGGCATGGTCTTTGTATCGAGCATATTTTTCCAGCCCTGTTTTCCATCCGTAAAAATCGTAGCCTCTATTCTCCCGGTTTATGATTCTTACGCAGCATCTTGAAAGTTTCTCCAGGTCCGGAACTGAGATGTCATCGCTCGAACTGATAAATATGATGTTGAACCCGGCCAGTGCGAGCGCATCAAGATACTGATACACGTTCTTTCTGACAATATTTTCGTAATCGTAGCTACGAAAAAGGCAGACCGGTTTAGCGTAATCCGGCGATACCAACCCTTTTTCATTCAATCTGACCAGCGGCTCCTTACGCACTTTCTCCCGCATGAGCAAATAAACAGATAAATCCCGGACATATATCAAGTCCTTGACTATCATCTTGATGGGCCACCTCATCGGCCAGGCGGTCCGCCGATTCTTCTGTTTGTACGGGGATATTTTCATACACCTAGGTCAATAAATCCCATCAAGAGTTGGAACATAAAAATGGTCGCGTTACATACCAAGCATATCGAAATATCTCAAAAAATTTTTTGCTGCGCGTTCAGCGGCCCCACGATGGAAGGGCTGCGCCTCGTACGGAAACACGATACAAACAGGTTATTGATTTCAGGCTGCCAGCGCGTTCGTCAAATACCGTAAATAGCGCAATTAGCCGAACCAGAATCGCGTAACGGCGGGGAAAGAAGCAGAGCACCTGCCGAGGCCGAGCATGTATTGAGATGCATGCCGATACGCTATCACGACGAAACGGCCGCAACCCCGTCCGGTTCGTCGCTGAATGGCACTCAATGCTTCTGATATAAGCCGATCAGTTCAGAATACGCAATGATGTGGCCCTCCATCGCTTTCTCCAGCTTTGCCTTGGTTGGCTGCTTCAAATCCGGCAGAACCGTGTCCAGCGCGTAGAGTTTATGGAAATACCGATGTTTTCCAATCGGCGGGCACGGCCCGCCATAGCCGGTGCGCTGCCAGTCGTTAAGCCCTTCCAGTGTTCCAGATGGAAGATCTGCCGTAGCGATTGCCTCCGATAGCCCACTGGCGCCGGGCGGAATATTGTACAACACCCAATGCACCCAGGTTCTCTTGGGCGCGGCAGGATCAGGCGCATCGGGATCGTCCATGATTAAAACCAGGCTTTTCGTCCCCTCGGGCACTTCGGTCCAGAAAAGCTCCGGTGAAGTGTCGTGGCCATCGCAGGTATGGCGCACAGGAATTGCGCCGTGAGGAGAAAAAGATGAAGATATTATGGTCATTGACATGATAGGTTTCTCCTTTTTCTCGTTTCTTACCTTCTGGCTCATAAGTGAGGCGGTTTCGTCCGCCGCAGCCGCCTGGGCCAGCAAGCAGACAAGGAAAATTCCCGATAAGGCAGCGAGCTGTGTGCGAAAAATAAAATGTAGCCTTTTGCTCATCGTCATGCTCACCTGTCAGGATATTGGAATGAGCCGCCCTTGCTCTCCATCCAGCTTAGGCAGGCGCACGGTCAGCACGCCATTCTTATAGCTCGCTTCCGCATGGTCTGCATCCGCCTTGCACGGTAAGGGTATGGTCCGTTGGAAAACGCCGTAAGCGCGCTCCGTGAAATGATACATACTATCGCTTGTAGTACGTTCAAAATGTTTTTCGCCTCTCAAATGAAGCATATTGCCGTCTATCGTAATATGGCAATCTTTTTTTTCCATACCGGGCATTTCTACCCGCACCACCATCTCCTTGTCCGTTTCCTCAACCTCTCCCGCCAATATGCTCCAGTTTCTAAAAGCGGGGAGTGTGTCAACTTCCGCGTGTTCTTTATCCTCCCCATCCTTAGGATGCGCAAAGTGAGTCAGCGCGTCGCTACTTTGGTGAACCAGCTCGTGCCAGCCCTCTGAAATATGGTCCCATGTCCGGCTAAGCCCGTGGCTGATGTTTTTCCCGGCATGCTTTAAGGAATTCATCATCGTCATGCTCCTTCTCATTATTAGAAAAAATCGGTGATAACCAGGATAAGAATGAATTGCCCCGGCGCGTACCCGGTCACGCATTCGAAATGCGTATTGCACCGTCCTCGCGGCAGCATCAGCCTATACAGTACCTGCTTTCATGCATCTCGACGGGTACAGGATGCGATATCACCTCTAGCAGCCTGTCGGACTTAAAGGAAATCGGCTGCAAAAGCTGCGATTCTTCAAGCCCGACAGGCTGCTAGCGTCACGCCCTCATTTCCTTTTGCCGTTGGTAATTTACCAGCTTGGCAATTGCAAACAATTCTTCCGATAGCAGTTCCAATAAATCATCCAGTGTCAGTATGCCTACTAGCGCGCCGTTTTCATCCACGACCGGTAAACGCCTTACAGTCTTACTGCGCATGTATTGAACCGCATCGAAGATGGCCACGTCTTCTTTCACGGTGACCAACTCCTGCTCGACGATATCGCCTACGGTAATAACCGCCTGATCGAGTTCAGTCGCCATGATCTCTACAACCAGATCCCGATCGGTCACGATCCCGACGGGGATACGGATGCCATCGCGCTCTTCCACAACGATCACATCCCCGACGTGGTGATGGCGCATGAGCTTGGCCGCCTCCAGAATGGTTTCGTCTCGTCGCAAAATAATAACATCACGGTTACAAATTTCACCGACAGGCATAATGCTCTCCGCTTGAGTTACATATCGATATGAAGCGTTTGGCCACAGGGATAAAGCCGCGCAATGGATAGTGCGTTCCAATACTATTATTAAGCCGGCAATAGGTAAGACCTATTCAACCATTATTTCTAGCGTGTCCAGCTCACACGCAACAGATACTCGTCCGGGTTATAGTGGAATTCCAGTTCGCCCTGGTAGGCATTATGTATGGCTTCGCCAATACCTCGTGCCAGATGGATATCCGTGGTTGTAATCAGCGTCGCACCGTCTTTTTCTTCGATTTCCATGATACGTTTAAGCGGATGCTCGGTTCGCTCGTGTTTTTCCACATTATGCGCAAGATGCAGGATTTCCTCGCGATGAGCGAGAAAAAACTCCCCCTGCAAAGTTACAAAACCGGCGGGGAAATGATCGTGAATACGATGACATGCTGGACAAGGTTCCTGGTGTGCATCGGAGGGAGCCTGAAGCCACTGCCAGCGCCCTTCATGGAATACCGCGCCACATTGCGGACAGACGGTCGGCTCAGGCAGCTTATGTCTTGCCTTATAGGCATCGTGCACGCGCTCCTCAAACATGCTGTCACGGCGGGAAATCTGGCGGAAGCCAGGAAGCGTAGTATGAGTGCCCATGGTAAAACTCCTATGGCGGGAATAGCCCGTTAGTTGACAAAGATGAAAAGTTTTACTGACAACAAGCCTTTACTTTTCGCCATCCTTGATTTGAAGGCGGAGCAGCTTGTCTGCATCTCATTCAAGCCATCGCATCCATTTCACTCGAATTGCCGGACGTTACCCGCTTATTTTCGGGTAATTCCGCAATCATGACGTCAACGGTAAGGATCAGGCTGGCTATCGACGCAGCATTCTGTAAGGCGGAGCGTGTTACCTTGGCCGGATCAAGGATGCCCATTTCCATTAGATCGCCATATTCTTCGGTTGCTGCGTTGTAGCCGAAGTTGCCCCTGCCCTCCAGCACCTTGGCGAGGATAACCGAGGATTCGCCGCCGCCATTTGCAACGATCTGCCGTAAAGGCTCTTCTAACGCCCGCAGCACAATCTCGATGCCGGCTTGTTGTTCATTATTGTTGCCCTTTAGCGCGCGGATTACTTCCCTGACCCGCAGTAACGCCACACCGCCACCTGGTAGAATCCCCTCTTCAACAGCAGCCCGGGTTGCGTGCATCGCGTCTTCAATCCGGCTCTTTTTCTCTTTCATGCCCATTTCGGTGGCGGCGCCCACTCTGATTATCGCGACGCCGCCAGCGAGCTTGGCAGCCCGTTCTTTCAATTTTTCCTTATCGTAATCGCTGGTGGATTCTTCCATTAACTTGCGAATCTGTTTGATTCGGCCCCGAATCATTACAGGATCGCCGGCACTGCCAATCAGCGTTGTGTATTCTTTCGCCACTTCCACGCGCTTGGCCCGGCCAAGATCTTTCAATGTTATCTTTTCCATTGTAAGACCCGCTTCCTCGGCAATTACACTGCCGCCGGTGAGAATGGCAATGTCCTCCAGCATGGCGGAGCGCCGTTCGCCGAAACCGGGGGCCTTTATGGCAACCGCCTTCAATGTGCCGCGGATATTGTTGAGCACCAGTGTCGCCAGCGCCTCGCATTCGACGTCCTCAGCGATAATAACCAGTGGATGCCCAGCCTGGGCGATCTGCTCCAGCAGCGGAAGAAGATTCTGGATGTTGCTGATCTTCTTGTCATACAAAAGGATAGAGGGCTCTTCCAGTACAACAATCTGCTCATCCGGGCTGTTAATGAAGTATGGAGACAGATACCCACGGTCAAACTGCATTCCCTCCACTACTTCCAGCTCATTTTCCAGGCTCTTGCCATCTTCGACGGTTATCACCCCTTCCTTGCCAACTTTTTCCATGGCCTCAGCAATGATTTGGCCAACGGCGGCGTCGGCATTGGCAGAAATAGCACCGACCTGGGCAATTTCTTTCCCGGTCGTGCATGGCACGGACATTTTCTTGAGTTCATCGACGGTAGCGGCAACTGCCTTGTCGATACCGCGTTTCAAATCCATTGGATTCATTCCGACCACAACAAACTTCATACCTTCGCGAATGATCGCCTGTGCAAGTACCGTAGCGGTGGTGGTGCCATCTCCCGCCACATGGGATGTTTTGCTTGCGACCTCTTTTGCCATCTGCGCGCCCATATTCTCGAACTTGTCTTCAAGCTCGATCTCTCTCGCTACAATGACACCAGAGTTTGCAACCAGCGGCGGACCATAGGCAAGCTCGAGAATGACATTCCGACCTCTGGGACCGAGAGTCACCTTAACTGCATTCGCAAGGATATTGACGCCTTCAATAATTTTGGCTTGGGCTGCTTCATGAAACAGAATCTGCTTTGCCGCCACAAAACCTCCAAAATGAATCGCGCACAGCCGAGTCAGCTTCACATGACTATGTATCTCTCCCGTACGGCGTGATCACTTCATTTTGATCGACTTCCGCCGAAGCGGGCCAGAATTACAATGTCATACTCAGCCTTATTGTTATTGAAGCGGGTTAAAACCGGCGGCCGCCCTCCCGAAAGTCCGCCTCCAACCTCAGGACAGACTGACCATTCTCATCAGGAGAACGGTCAGTACAGCGCGCTAGCTCAGCCTGTAAAAGATCACTTGCTATTTGACCTCGATCCGTCTCGCGGTTTTACCCTCTTTCTTCGGAAGCGTCAGTTCCAGCGTGCCGTTTTCATACTTGGCCTCGGCTTTGGTCTCATCCACATCGCTCCCCAAAGTAAAGCTCCTGTAGCTCGATCCTTGGTGGCATTCGCGACAAATCACTCTTTCGCCCTCTTTTTCCTCTTTTTCCTGCCTGGTTTCACAACTGATGGAAACTCTATTGCCCTCTACCTGCACCTTGACATCTTCTTTCTTTACCCCCGGGATCTCTGCGCGCACGGTATAGGCCGTATCATTTTCCTTTAAATCAATTTTGATTGTAGGGGCGGTCTCCGAGTCCATGGAAAACGGTTGCATTCCAAAACCCTTGAACCAGTCATCAACATTGTAAAACGGGTCGAAGCGAGCGATATCGCCGAACGGGGAACGACGAGCGATGTTTGCCATGATGTTTTCTCCTTGAAATATAAAAATTTATCGTACTATTACTGATACTTCTCAAATGATCACGTAAACGAGTAAGCCATCAGAATGTTTTTTTAGCGATTAAAAATCCTTTTCAGCATATAGCACCCCGCCTGTTTCCGCGTCAGCCTCCAACCAGTCTTGCACTTCGTCATAAACGTAACCATCAGGCTCATGTCCCTCAACTCTGTAATAAGCCGCGGTGGAAATCACGTGATGACTTTTTCTTTGCTCGCGCTCGGCCGATTCAGAATCATCTGTAGCCATTAACTCGCCTGGCGTCGATTTTTCGGGTTGCTCAACAGCGTTGCCACTAAAATCGCTGGCGGCTGTCCTGATTTCATTAGTTATCACGCCTGGTTTACTGGATAGTTTGTCTGACAAGATAAGCCTTTTGAAATGTGATCGATCAGGCTATGCGAATGGGTATTGCCTGATTGATCACATAGCCCTGTCTAACGATAAATGAGGATCAAATGAGCCAATTTTTAACACCTCGTTATGCCTACCTCTGTGCGCTGCCTAACATTGGACTACAGTAAAGTTTGCAGAATAAACCGGCTACTATTTAGCTTCGCAAATTCCGGGACAATCCGCACCACCACGTTTCGGATCGCAATCGTCAGCAGGGTTATCTACGCAGGTTTTGCCATTAGGACATGGAATGCCGGCAATTCCACCGCAAGCTTGTGGTTCCGATTTTTTGCATTCCCCCTCCCGCTCAACGGATACGCCTGCGGCCGACGCCGTGCATGCATTCGCATAAGTTTTACCATCACAACCGCAAACAGGCTTGAAGATTTGCGGACAAATGGTGGGCTTGGTCTTGCATGTGCCTTGTGCATCCGCCACCTTGCATTGACCCGTTCCAAAATCACAAAACTGTTTTGCGTCGGGACAGGCTGTTCCCACAATACCTCCACAGACTGCGGACGCAACGACATCAATCGGCTTGCATTGATCGGTGAGCTCTACATTGAGGAAGGTTCCCGCCTTGGGATGAACGGCGCGCAACTGCTTGACGAAAGCATTGAACTGTTTTGGCGTTGCGCTAAAACCTGCTTCCGCGCAGGCGTTCAAGCCGCCTTCGATCGGAATTGGGCCGCCTGTTCTGGGGCTATAGACAGCGAAAGTATCTACGATATCGGCAATAATCGCTTTTCCGACCAGCTTGCGGACCGATTTCAATGCGGCGTTATCCAGCGCGCCCCCAGAACTGCCGAGAGAGATATTTACGGCACGGTTTGCAGCATCCGCACGGTCGCCATCATTCTGGGCAAAGGCAGGCAGGCTTAGCAGGGCAGCTCCGATCAATAAAACATAAGGTAATTTCTTCATTTTTTCCTCCCATCAATAGTTAATTAAATTACATCCATTCGCCCTTCTTGTAAGCTACCGGCCTGGAACGAACAGGCCAATGGCATGATATTTTTTTTCGGATCCGGGCAGCCTGGAACCCGGATCAAGTACTAAACAGTTTCATCGCATCGCCGAATGCAGTTCCGCCGACGGCGAGCCACGACGCCCATCAGGCCTAGTCCCGCAAGCAGCATCAGGTATTGCTCAGGCTCAGGTACCACTGCCACGGTGACGTCGTGGTCGTGGTAGAACACCTGGAAGGTATTGGGGCTGAACCCGTGCAGGCTGAGGGATGAGAAAGTCGTATCGGCGCGGTCATCGAAAGTCGCCACCACGAAGCTGTCACCGGCCACAGGCGTGTAGCCGAGGTTCCATAAGGAAATGTCGCCGCCCAATGTCACGTCGCCGGTAACCGTCAGTTGGTCAAAATTATGCAGGCCAGCTAGTTCGAAATTGACTGCGCCGTTCGCTGCCTGATGCAGGTTACCATCGATGGTAAGATGGCCAATGGAATCACCGGGGTTGATCGCACCACTGTTGACCAACTCGTTATTGATCCGTGTCTGAATTGTGCCGTTGCCTTGCATAATCCCAGTGTTGCTGAAACAATCGGCGCCACCACAAGAGGACTGGAAGATAGCACCAGCACTGACATTTACTACACCGGCATTGGTCATCGTGTTTGCGACATTGAACACTCCCGCCTGAACATTGAGCGTGCCGGTGTTGTTGAAGTCGACCCCGGTGTCAATGTTAGTGAGCGTGTTGTTCTGTTTATTGTAAGTGCCGTTGTTGTTGAACGTGCCAGAGCTATGCATCCGATCGCCAAAGGCGTTGGTGTCGG
>JBDSOQ010000030.1:0-1776 GCA_039914755.1 Nitrosospira sp.
AATTGATGGCCATAGCCGGGTGAAGCCGTTGCTCGACTTCAACGCCGAGGTCGCCAGAACCTCACTGACAATCGCAATAGAAAGGAAAAGCCACTGCTTCATAGCATGTTCCTGGCGGGATTAGCACTTGGACTCATCAAAGCTCATTATCATCATATCCGAAGCGCCAACTGTTGATAATAGGAGTGTACTTTATGTGTATACCGTACCGACCGGATTTTACCGCCTCGACTGTCATAGGGTCTAATCGGAGCTGAGGCGTTATACTGCGAGACGTCAGGTTTCAAGGTCTACCGCATGTCTACCATCATTGCTCGCAGCTACTCGTCCCATGCTTTCGATACCCTGTGTCAACACGGGCTTCATCCCGTGCTGGCGCGGGTATATGCTGCCCGCGGTATCGAAGCGCCGGCTCAACTCGAGGCTGAATGGCCTCGGCTGGTTCCGTTCGCCGAACTGAAGAATGTTTCCGTCATGGCGCATTTTCTCGCCGAAGCAATTTCGGCAAAAAAACGTTTGCTGATCGTGGCCGATTATGATTCGGACGGTGCCACTGCCTGTGCCGTCGGCATACGCGCGCTGCGAAAATTCGGCGCAATAGTGGACTATCTCGTCCCCAATCGCTTCGAATACGGCTATGGTCTTACGCCGGAGATCGTGCGGATTGCCGCCGCTGCCGCGACCCGTCCGGACATACTGATCACTGTCGATAATGGCATAGCCAGCGTGGAAGGTGTAGCTGAAGCCAACCGTTTCGGCATGCAAGTGCTCGTTACCGATCATCACCTGCCCGGGGATGAGTTGCCGGATGCCGCTGTGATCGTGAATCCCAATCAGCCCGGTTGCAATTTCCCCAGCAAACATCTCGCCGGCGTCGGTGTGATGTTTTATCTGATGCTGGCGTTACGGGCCGAGTTGCGCGCGAATGGGGTTTTTCGTCCTCCTCAAAAGGAACCTAATCTTGCCAGCCTGCTGGACCTGGTTGCACTGGGCACCGTAGCCGATGTCGTAAAACTCGATGAGAACAACCGGATTTTAGTACACCAGGGTTTGCAGCGTATCCGCAAGGGGCGCGGCGGCGCAGGCGTCAACGCTCTCCTGCAAGTTGCGCAACGGGATTTTCAGCGCGTATCCGCCTATGAACTGGGTTTCATGCTGGGACCGAGATTGAACGCAGCGGGAAGGCTCGACGATATGTCCCTGGGCATTGAGTGTCTCATTACAGATGATGCATCCCGCGCTTCGCAAATAGCCCTGCAACTCGATACGCTTAACCGCAAACGCCGGGAAATCGAGGCGGATATGCAGGATAGTGCGTTAACGATGCTGGAGAACGCTCTCCTTCCGATACCGACACCCCATTCGCAACACGCAGCCATAAAGGCGCTGGATACCCATAGCCTGAGCCTGTTCGATCCAGCCTGGCATCAAGGCGTGATAGGCATACTTGCATCGCGTATCAAGGATAAGTTCCATCGCCCCGTCATCGCATTCGCGCCTGGCAGCAATGGCGAATTGAAGGGTTCGGGGAGATCCATTACGGGATTTCATCTACGGGATGCGCTGGATCTCGTTTCCAAACGCTACCCGGGTCTTTTGCTGAAATTCGGCGGTCATTCAGCCGCGGCCGGGTTGACCATACTTACCGGCGATTTCGAGAAATTTCGCGATGCGTTCGAGCAAACTGCACAGGCGCTGCTCGCGCCAGCCGATCTCAAGCATGTTATCGAAACCGACGGAGACCTGGACGAATCCGAAATGAATCTGGAACTGGCA
>JBDSOQ010000208.1:0-4625 GCA_039914755.1 Nitrosospira sp.
GGTCCGCCAATAGCGGGGGCATATATGAGCGCTGCGCCAGGGGCGCTATCCGGCGCAAGGCAGTGTCAAGATATGGTAATAGTATTTCCATCGCGCTGAGCGTGGAATCATTGAGTTTGTCTTGGGAACTAAAAATAACGTAAAGGCAATCATGGTGTCCACGCTTGTCGCTGATGCCATGCAAAAGCGATGAGCGCATGCCGTGCAGAGCTCTCCCGAAAGAACATGGAGGAGCGCGGTCTGCACTAAAAATATCGAATTCACCAATACCGGGTTTGCAAATGCTTGATGTGCACGGCATTCTGCCCAGTTCGACCCAGCGATTATGAAACGCCTGCAACAATGGTGAAAGACTTGCCGGTTCCGATCGCGCGGTTCTGACGCCAGGCAGCGGGGATATAATGTCATGCCGTATGGCGTTCGAACTAAAATCGCCCCACGCGACGAGCATGATTTCGTGGGGAAGGTAATGCTGCACCTCTCCCTGCAACCATCTGAGCAGGTCCAAATGCCGGCGCACCGCTATCCCTTCCTGAATGATGCGGAAGTAGCGTTGGAGATGATCAGCAGAGAGTGAGGGGAAAAAACCCATGTCGTGAATGAGTAAAATATTTGGATGAGTTGGATTATTGGAACTGCGATAAAAACATTAAAGCAAAAGTTTTTATTTTTCCTTTTCTTATGAGTACAGTCTGTTCGGTAACCCACGTAGCATCGCGCAGCACTTATACTTTCGCGCCACCCACTTCTCGCCAACAACTTTACATTCGATCTGAAGCTCGTGCTTTTGATCAACCAATGTTTAAGGAGCACTTGGCCCAATATCAAGCACAATTCATGCCAGATAATTTCCTCTTTAAAACCAAGGTAATTAGTGCGTTGATTTGACGTCAAATGTCGCCAAAGCACATCAATTGCTTACGATTCAAATATAACTATATGTTTATTACAATATTTGGATGTCGCTGAAAAGAGACACCTCAATGTGTCCCGGTTGCAGTTGCTGTTGGCTGGTCGAACGCAGGAATGGTGGAGTCAATTATAGATTGCCGCAAATTCGCGTAGCGATGCGTGCAGCGCTGGTCGTGATGGGGTACAGCGAAGGATTCCGGGAGATTCTCACAGCGGCGGTTAGCGGAATTCGATGAGCGGTTCGCCAGGGTGGCGCCAAGTTGGTGGCCTGCCTGGCCAGTTTTGAAGACACGATAGCCGTAATAGCGCTGCCGGAAAAATACCGCAAGTGACTCTACGCATCCCGAATATACGGGAGCGATTGAACGATGAAATGCGCCGCTGGGAAGGGTGATTCGCATCTTCCCCAACGACGATTCCGCCAGGCGGTTGGTCGGCACCTAGCTGGTTGAGAAAAATGGGGTCTGGCAGGAACGCCGCTACCTGAATATGGACGAATTTGCGCAGCGGGCGAACGTGCCATCACCGGCAAAAAAAACGTCACTGAACCGAGCGAAATAAATTTACAGCAAAATTTGGACTTGACTCCAGTTTGCCGCCACAACACAATGACCCGTCTGGATGCCTAAATGGGCAGCGGAACCTCCAATCTCATCAATGTTCTTTTGATGAATTTTTGCGACGTCTTCCGGTTTCATCCGAGCTTTCCCAGTAGGAAATAATTCTAATGGAAGCCAATAGCGCGATGTGCTGATTCTACGGTGTTGAAGAGGGTAAAGTACGAACTGTGTAAGTTGTACTAATTCAATACAGGACAAGAATGGAGCTTGATCTACGCTTCAGCGACGTAGAGGTTACGGCCTGGGGTAGCCCGGGGCTGATGAAACGGATGCTGGGCCACATTGAGTTTGGCACCGCGCGCAAGGCTTGCGGACTTCCTGGCGACGGAGGCTGCACTCAGCATGGTGATGGTGGCCTATAACCTGATGAGCCTGTTCCGTCAGGCCACGCTCCGGGCCAGCGTGATTCAGAGCGGGGGCAGGGATGTCCAGCACACGCTGAAAAACCTGCGCTACAAGCTATTCGCCACGAGCGGCTTCATCACCACGGAGGACCGAACACGCATACTCAAGCTTGCTGTCGCCATGCACCATGGACAGTGGATGGAAGGCCTCTGGGATCGCTCGAAAACCTTCAATCCCCCAGTCGCTTTCTTTCCATCTTTTAACCCTTGAAAGGGTTCTAATGGAAAATCTCGGTTCATTCCCGACACGAATTAAATGAAATACAGAAGAGAAATAGATGGCCTGCGAGCTGTCGCCGTTCTGCCAGTAATTTTTTTTCATTCCGGTTCAGAGTGGTTTAAGGGCGGCTTCGTTGGCGTTGATATTTTTTTCGTCATCAGCGGATATCTCATCACATCAATAATTCTTGCTGAAAAAGAAGCAGGTAAATTCACGCTTCTCACTTTCTATGAAAGAAGAGCGCGGCGGATTCTTCCAGCACTTTTTTTTGTAATGCTGATATGTCTGCCATTCGCTTGGTATTGGATGCTGCCATACCAGTTGATAGACTTCGGACAAAGTCTTATCGGGGTACCTGTTTTTTCGTCGAACGTGGTATTTTGGCTACAGTCAGGTTACTTTGAAGCTGCAGCGGAAAAAAAACCTTTACTTCATACTTGGACTTTAGCGGTCGAGGAACAGTTTTATATCATCTTTCCTCTTCTAATCATTATTTTTTGGCGACGAGGTAAGAATTGGCTGGCGATACTGTTTGCCGTTGCCGCTATTGCCAGTATAGGACTAGCGGAATGGGGTTGGTGGAACCACCCCGTACCTAATTTCTTTCTGGCACCCACCCGCGCCTGGGAGCTTCTGATTGGGTCACTGCTTGCCGTCTACTATCCTATGCTGCACAGGAGGAGATACCTTCCGCCAGTCAGCCAGCTAGTCAGCTTCGCTGGTTTTGTCTTGATCACCTACGCTATTTTCAATTTCGATAAAGATACGCCCTACCCCAGCATTTATACTTTAATCCCCACGCTCGGTACAGCCTTAATTATTCTCTTTTCCAATCCTGACACAATTGTCGGGCGAGTGCTTTCTCACCGATGGCTTGTAGGTATAGGGTTGATTAGCTATAGCATCTATTTGTGGCATCAACCGCTGTTTGCTTTTGCTCGCATCAGGAATTTTGATGTGCCCAATAGCTGGTTGCCCTCCCTTTTATGCGTTTCCTCTGTTGTGCTTGCCTATTTGACGTGGCAATACGTTGAGCGTCCATTCAGAGATAAGCAAATTGTGAATAGAAAGGTGTTGTTCTTTTCCGCTTTATCCATGAGTGCGTTAATGATAAGCATCGGCACGGTATTTATACTGAAAGATGGCTATGCCTCGCGCTATCCGGAGAGTGACAGGTACTTGGCCAGTCTTAGTTTTTCAGATCAGAAATGGTACGTAAGCAGGCGTTTTTATGACGCGCAGCTTTCGGCGTTTGATGCCAGAAATCCAAAGATCTTTATCGTCGGTGACAGCTATGCAATGGATTTCGTGAATTCGTATTCCGAGAACGATTACATGAGAAATGCCAGTATTTCGACGTTACTGGTTAAGGCTGAGTGTGGCCTGGTAATTTCAGGGCGTGATTTTTCCTCGCATATTTCCCCCGCCAAGAGGGCGAGCTGCGAGCGGAGAAAGCCTTTTGAGCAAGAAAAGACAATTAATCGTATAAAAGAGTCGGATGTGCTGATTCTGGCCGCGGCATGGAAGCTATGGGAAGCGCAATACCTAGATGAGACTATCACTGCTCTGAAGCGCTTGGGCGCCAAGAAAATCTTGGTGGTAGGGCGAAAGAATTTCGGAAAAGTAGAGCCCATCAGTTATTTGGGTATGCCAAACGATCAGCGAAAAGATCTCACGAATGCTGTCGATGAATCCCATCATGCGGTGAATGAGTTCATGAAGAAAAACCTTTCCTCAGAAATCTTCATCGATTTTCAGAACACCGTCTGCGGTAATGAAAAATTCTGCCCTTTATTTACCGCAGATTCTCGCCTGATTTCGTATGACGGTGGGCATTTAACCAAGGAGGGAGCGGCATATGTTGGAGAGAGATTGTTTACTCACCCACTACTTACGCAATTCAGATAGATGATCTGCTTTAGGAATTCCAGACCAAACATGAGGGAGAGGCAGCCAACCGGTTGGCTATACGCTCCTTCGGGGCGGCGTCGGAGATGTCCATCAGATTAAGCATCGCCGTCACTGAACCGCCCCGAGTTTCATGGAGGCTGTTTGGTTTAAGTCATGCTGCTGCCACTGCCGTTTCAGCCAATTGCCGATAATAGTTTACCTCAGCTTCGTCTGGTGGAATATATCCGATGGGTTCGAGTAACCGGTGGTGATTGAACCAGGACACCCATTCCAGGGTTGCCAGCTCCACCGCAGCTTTGGTTTTCCAGGGTGCTCGACGATGGATCAGTTCGGCTTTGTACAGGCCATTGATGGTTTCAGCCAAGGCATTGTCGTAACTGTCTCCGCGGCTACCCACCGAAGGTTCAATGCCTGCTTCGACCAGACGCTCGGTATAGCGGATAGAGACATACTGCGATCCTCTATCGCTATGATGCACCAGCCTCTCTGATTTTTCAGGCTGGCGAGCATAGAGTGCCTGCTCCAGGGCATCGAGCACGAAGTCCGTGTTCATGGCGC
>JBDSOQ010000097.1:0-4974 GCA_039914755.1 Nitrosospira sp.
TATCAGCAGTTATTCGAGTATCCGATTTCTGAAGAGAGCATTAACGCAATCAGAGAGGCAACCAACAAGGCTTGGGTATTGGGAAACGACCGGTTCAAGCAAAGCATTCAAGAGAAATTGAAGAGGCAGGTAGCGCCTGCGGCCAAGGGTGGAGATAGGAAATCAGAGAAATTCAAAATCAATCTACTCTGACTCCATTGATTTACCGATTGAGTCTGACGTTGTTGATCTGTGTGCGGTGGAGGATGGATCATGCACGGGTCGTGGCGGAATAGGTGATCTGCTGTCCTTTCTCTCTTCAGCGAATGCAGGCCATTTCGCGAACGCAACCACCCATATAAGCACAAGAATGCCCCCCGGTATTAGCACGATTAACGCAAGTGCCGGTTTGAATCCCGTCCTTTGGAAAAGCCTCCAGAAAGGGATGACAAAAAAAATTGTGAATGTTATCACCCAAGGTATGATTTTAGATTCTTCCACGTATCCTCCCATGATGTATGACAATGATTTACCAGCCGGTTTATTTGTTCACACTCCAGTCAGGGTTACTCGGCTGCGATTTACTGCGTTGCATTTTTCAATAATCTATCAGGGCTATGTATAGCTTATTATGCAACTTTCAGTTCCGGTAAAAAAGGGGAAAAAAGATTTTTGCGTCGTGTACAGGCTATGGGCACATTTAAGCAATTTCTATGGGGTTATTGATTGCTTTCCAAGAGTTTGAGTGCGTATGGAGTCAAGTCTAATGCTGTAAATTTCCGAAGCCTACTAAGCTATCGAGAATACAACCGTATGGAATGCCGTTGATATTGATATTTGGACTCAGTCCCGCATCGAAACCAGCAGGCAACTTAGTTATGGAACTTACGACTACCACCTACATAAAAAACGCATTAACCTTTACATATACTTCTACACGTGTATATTAATTTAATATTTCTATACATGTTGCAGATTAGATGGCTCAAATTCCTCCACTAACCAACCTGCAACCCGCCCGCTTCGACAGACCGGATATTCTGAAAAAGCTGACGCTTGCTAGTCGCCGGCTGGCGGAACTAAAGGGCGTGGCTGCATCTATGCCCAATCAAGGTATTCTAATAAATACGCTTGGTCTACAGGAAGCCAAGGATAGTTCCGAGGTCGAGAACATAGTCACTACCTATGATGAATTATTCCATAATGCAGATATTCTCGAAGTTGACAGCAATGTGGCTTCCAAAGAAGTTGCCCGCTACCGACAGGCATTACGCATCGGCTTCGAATCCGTTCGTCAAACCGGACTGCTTACTAACAATCACATTCTTCAAGTTCAGTCCGTACTGGAGCAGAATAATGCGGGCTTTCGCAAGTTACCGGGTACCGCGCTCAAGAGTCTCAGTGGCAAGGTAGTTTATACCCCGCCACAGGACCCCTCTGTCGTCTTGATGCTAATGGACGATTTGGAACGTTTTATTAATCAAGAGGATTTGTTCGACGCCGACCCGCTGATCAAGATGGCCCTTATCCATCATCAATTCGAGAGTATTCATCCGTTTTATGACGGCAATGGTCGTACCGGCCGCATTATTAACGTACTTTATATGGTTAAGGAAAATCTGCTCGATGTTCCGGTACTTTATCTTAGCCGTCATATCCTAAGCACTAAATCCGATTACTACCGCCTCCTGCAGGACGTACGGCAAACCGATGACTGGGAGAATTGGGTGCTATACATGCTAACCGCCGTGGAATATACCGCCACGGAAAGCATTGCCACCGTTCGGGCGATAAAGGCATTGTTGCTGGATATGAAACACCGCATCCGTACGAGATATCACTTTTACAGCCAAGATCTGATTAATAACCTATTCTCGCACCCTTATACCAAAATTGAATTCGTCCAGAAAGATCTCAAGGTGTCGCGTCTAACCGCTACCAAATATCTGAATGCGCTGGCAGAAGGCGGCTTCTTGCGCAAACAAAAAATTGGGCGTTCCAGTTATTATATCAATCGATCTCTATGCGACATCCTTAGCCGGGAAAGCTGAATAAAGCCATAAGGCAGGTTATCGAAATCCAGGCTACTCAGCCAGAAAATAGAGGTTCACTCCAAAAATGGGTCAGTTTTACTCCGACGTTGACATGAAAAGAAAACAATAGGTATTCCGATCTTGCGACGCCGAAGCTCATCTTAAGTGTGTTAGCATCTGACAGATAATGTCAGAACTTCTAACCGAAACGGGGTGACGGACCAAAACAACACCGCTCCGATTTTGGTTTGTGAATAAATGATTGGCGAAAACGGTGTAAAGCGATTCAACCGGCGACCACGCAAAGGGCTGGGAGTTAGAGTCCTTTAAGGTATCCTTCGGGGTGTCCGTAAGCTGCACCAAGCAACTGCCGGTTGTTTCACCTCGGATTTGAATCCGCGCCATATTAATGATTTTTAAAGAGGAAGGAATTTAATGAGCTTCAAATATATTGTATTTGTTGTTACCCTGAGTGCCGCATTGGTTGGTTGTGGTGGCGGAGCGCCCGAAGTAAATTCAACGAATTGTTCTGGCACAGGAATGCAGTCGGTGCTTACAACCTTCGAAAGTGAAGCTGAGCGGCAAGCATTTGTTGATAAATGCCAATCTTTCGCAGAAAAACAACGCTGAGAACATGCTATCGACTTGGGTGCGGTTGTCATCACCAGCCATATTTCATTTCAATGGGGTCAGACTCGATTGAATCGAGAACGGTAGGCGGACAGAGACAATAACAGCATTATCAGCCGTGGCGCGCGCGCTGGAATGCCCTCTTGGCGCATTGGCGCACGCATGATGGCGCGAGCTGCTTGCTGTCGGGAAGCGTTCATAACCGAAGATCAAAGCGGCAATCACCCCTCTATTCCTCGGTTCAAATAATTCGCGCCTGCGTACACTTACCTGAGGCCATTCTTAGATGATGGTCTCGCTCATTTACAGGTCCACGTCTCCCGCGTGGGCCTTTTTTTCGTCCTCAATCAACCTTCACAATAAAAATACTATGCCCTACCTGAAAAAGCTTGAGCACCATATAGCTCACGTCGATAGATTGATGAATATTGCGAATAAGGCAGAACTGGCGGAATGTGCCAGATTACTTGCAATGAATGTCGCACACTATCAAATGCGTTACGAGAAATTGCCATTGGACGAAACGCTGGCAATGATAGATGCTCCAACTCCAAATAATGAGCAGCTTGAGCTAGTGGCGAACGGCATGGAAACCATGGCCGGCGTATTGGGTAGCGTTATGCACGGATCGGATGGCGAGATCGAGCATTAATAGCCAAGCCAGGATTTCAGCGAGCGCTGCCTGGCTGAAGATGGAATATCCGGACGATATCAGGATACGCGTTAGCGGTGAGACGATCTATCGCCGGGTTACCTTTTCATCCAAAAGTGTAAAAAAGCTGGCAACGCGACCGTGCAAATTCATGGCGTTAACGATTATTGTTTGACGGTATTGCATTCCTGCAAAAGCGGCCGCCTGGCTCATGCAAGAATACCGAAGTAGTGGGTGGACTAAATATTGCTTCGATCCGGTACAGAAGCAGCCTGGATTAGCCCGGTCTTGAGCTCCAATGAGCGCGTGCGCCACAACACTGCCAGCAGGCTACCCAGCAAAGAATGCATTACCGCTGATATTGCACCGACAACAGGCGCCAGCGGCAGCAATGGAAAGGCTTGCTTGGCCAGCACAATGGCAAGTCCGGAATTCTGCATGCCGACCTCAATGGAAATTGTGCGGACGGTCTGGCGCTCGCAGCCCAGCATCCAGGCGAAATTGTAGCCGATCAGGAAACCCCCTCCATGTAGCAGCGCAACCGCGAGAATC
The DNA here is from genome assembly GCA_039914755.1 of Nitrosospira sp. Taxonomy (GTDB): domain Bacteria; phylum Pseudomonadota; class Gammaproteobacteria; order Burkholderiales; family Nitrosomonadaceae; genus Nitrosospira. The sequence continues at coordinate 3,847 of JBDSOQ010000097.1, forward strand.
AGTTCAAGGCCATGGTTCAGTATGGCTTCCGCATTGGCGGCAAACACCACAGCACAGATGAAGCACACGCCTATCACCGACAACAGCGGTGCCACCGGCATCACGCGCATGACCAGGCGCGGAACGTAGCGGTTGAGCAGGATACCCAGCACGACGGGGATAATCACGACTTGCAGGGTCTGCTTGAACAATAGCCAGGTATCTACCGGGACCATGGTTCCCGCAAGGAATTTGGTCAGCAACGGCGTGAAGACGATAGCTGCCAGAGTGGAGCAGACTGTCATCACCACCGACAGCGCTACATCCGCGTCTGCGATGTAGCTCACCAGGTTCGATGCCGTACCGCCGGGGCAGCAGCCCACCAGGATCAGGCCTACGGCAAAGTGCGGCGGCAGGTTCAGCGCATTAGCCACACCCCAGGCCAACAGGGGCATGGTTGTATACTGGGCCGCAAAACCGATTGCCACCGCTCTCGGCATGCGGGCGATTCTGCGAAAATCCTCGAGGGTTAGCGTCAGCCCCATGCACAGCATGATGAAGGCAAGGACCAGCACCATCACCGATCCCTGATTCATGGCCACCAACCATGCCGGCCAGCACAGGGCGATTGCCCCCGAGAGAATCATCCAGACCGGGAATAGAAGGGTCAGTTTCTGGAGCATGGCGGTAGGAGAAAAGACCTCAGCCTTTTGTCGGAGCAGACCGTGAGAACAGAAGCGTGTAATGCTGCGCGTAGCGGCTGATCAGCCGGGTGCAGTTCAAACCCGCTGCACCGGCCATCTCCTGCAAGGTTGAAAGACATTCGGGGTGGTCATGGTCATGGACATGCGTACAGGCTTCCTCCAACTGATCCTGTGGCACGTGCGTCCATTTCTCGCGCATGAATTTCAGATAGCCGTCCAGATAGCTTTCCCGATCCTGATTTTCCTCGCGCACGACATCCACCAGGATCAGCCAGCCATTTTCCGAAAGGCAGCGCCCGGCCGCGTGGAAAAAACGTGCTTTCTCATCGGGCATCAGGTGATGAATCGCAAATCCCGTGAAGAGGATGTCCCAGGTTTTTCCTGTCGACTCTACCGCTTCCAGAAGATCTCCATGGGTCAACATGACCTGGCCGGTCAATTCCGC
>JBDSOQ010000204.1:0-6826 GCA_039914755.1 Nitrosospira sp.
TGGCTCCTCCAGCCATTTGAGGGTGGCAGCTATTCTTTTTTGGTCAACCCCCTGAACAATGTTATACGCCACCTTTCTTTTTACCACGCGCTCCAGCGCGGCGATATTTGCGGAAAAAATTTCAGCAGGCGTACTGAACGCTCTCAACAAGCGCCGCATCGATTCGCCGCCGAGGCCGTCAACCAATCCAAGGGCGAGCCAGGACTCTATTTCCTGCATGGGTTTCATTTCATCATTTGTGAACGTAATAAGACAGAGATACCGTTGTATGGCAGATTTAAATAATAAACCATGGCGGAGCGTTAAAAATGACTAATTGCGGTCGGGCGAGGCACGAGGCGTGTATAGTTTATTCGTATACACTCGAGCAACCCGATGCGGCGACAACCCCGTCATTTTTGACGCATCGCACCAGTGTACCGTTTCCCATCCGCGATTAGCGAGTTGACTGTATTTTCTGCATGCTGAAAAGCCATGGTTTCCAAGCTGAGATGGCAGCGTTCCTGTCAGATCACATTTTGAAAGGGAGACGGATTATCGTCGATGTTCCTCATATTGCCATCGGAAAGTGGTCAAGCGCTGGAAAACGAATTTCGTACCCAAATCAGGATATAATGCACCTCTGCATCGAATTCGGGAAACCCTTCTCTTATCTATAGAGGTTGTGATACGACATCGCAACAATATGGTTGAATTTGTATTTCGACTGTTCAAGATTCGCCCCGTTTATGGCACTTCTAAAAATATTGCAGTATCCGGATGAGCGATTGCATACGGTTGCCGGTCGAGTATCGGAAGTTACTGAGGAAACTCGTGCTTTTGTGCGGGATCTGGCGGAAACCATGTATGCAGCCCCCGGGATCGGCCTTGCAGCCACACAGGTTGATGTGCATCAGCGTATCATCGTGATCGATATTTCCGATACACATGATCAGCTGCATGTGCTGATCAACCCCGAAATCATCACGCATAGTGGCGAATCCGACTATGAAGAAGGTTGCCTGTCGGTGCCAGGCGTATTTGGAAAGGTACTACGTGCGGAGCAGGTCACCGTCGAGGCGCTGAATCGGGATGGAAATCCATTTACGCTTGAGGCAGGCGGTTTGCTGGCCGTGTGCATTCAGCATGAGATGGATCATTTGTCAGGCAAAGTATTTGTCGAGTACTGGTCGCGAATGAAGCAATTGCGTATTCAGTCCAAGTTCAAGAAGCAGCGTCGAAAAGTGTTGTGACATCGAGTTTCCATTATCGGCAAATACGTGGGAAAACCAAGGAATCTCTGGATCAGGAAGCGAAGCGGTAACAGCCTTTCACCGGGTAAATTCGCATATTTTCGATGAGAATCATTTTTGCCGGCACGCCGTCGTTTGCCGCCCCTGCTCTTGAAGCCCTGGCAGACGCCGGGCATGAAATTGCATTGGTATTGACCCAACCTGATCGTCCCGCGGGACGCGGCATGAAAACCACTTCAGGCATAATCAAGTCGCTGGCGCAACAGCGGAACCTTGCCTTGTTGCAGCCACACTCGCTCAAGCAACCCGAGTTGCAGGCACAACTGGAAGCCATCGATGCCGATATCATGGTTGTTGCGGCTTATGGCCTGATCCTGCCCTTTTCTGTTTTAAGCATTCCAAGGTTTGGCTGCCTGAACATCCACGCCTCGTTACTGCCGAGATGGCGAGGTGCTGCGCCTATCCAGCGGGCAATATTGGCAGGCGATCGCGAAACTGGAATCACGATCATGCAAATGGACCGGGGCCTGGATACCGGTGCCATTTTATTGCAGAGAGGTATCGCAATCGAACAGGATGACACCACCCAGACTCTGCACGACAGGCTCTCCGTGCTGGGGGCGCGCTGCATCGTAGAGACGCTGGACTATCTGGACCACGGAAAACTTTCTGCCATTCCTCAGAATGAAGCTGACGTCACCTACGCATCCAAACTGGAAAAAGACGAAACTGAAATTAACTGGCGCTTGAGCGCCGAAAATATCAGCCGTGCAGTGCGAGCATTCAATCCCCGTCCTGGTGCACATTCCCGAGTGTGTGGAATGCCCTTGAAAGTATGGCGTGCCGCTGTGGCCGCAGATGTGCCCGGCAAACCAGGTGAGATTATTGCAGTAAGACGCGACGGCATTGTGGTGGGATGCGGCAAGGGTTCGCTCGTACTGGAAATCGTGCAGAAATCGGGTGGAAAAAAGCTGAGCGTCCCCGAATTTCTCTCGGGTCATTCATTGCGGCCGGGTGATCGCTTTGAAAGTCGCGAATGATCAAAACTCAGCGTTTGGCTGCCGCAGTTGTGGCAAAAGTACTGTCAGGCTCGAGCCTGACAGCCGTGCTGCGGGATGTCTGGCGTAACCATGCCGATCTCTCTGCTCAACAGCGCGGAGCAATTCAGGATTTAAGCTATGGCGTGCTGCGCTTTTATGCCAACTCGACGTATTGCTTGGTTTATTGCTGAAAAAGCCGCTGAAGGACCAGAATCTGCGTTGTTTATTACTGGTGGGATTATATCAGCTGGAATACAGCAAGACCGCCCCGCATGCGGTTGTAGATAATGCTGTGTCAGTTTCTCGCACCCTCAGCGGCAAGGATGCTCGGGGAGTACAAGGGCTTGTCAATGCCGTATTGCGCAACTTCATACGTAACCGCTCAGCTCTGCTTGAGCGTGCAGCTGAAAGTGAGGTAGGGCGGTATTCCCACCCGCAATGGTGGATAGATAAACTTCGCGCGCAATATCCTCAAAACTACGAGGCGGTATTGGAGAACAGTAATAAACGGCCCCCCATGACTCTGAGAGTCAACCGGCGCAGGGTCACGATGGCAGAATATCAAAATCTCCTCGGTCAAAGTGGCATGGACGCATGGCCCGCAGGAAATGATGCGCTCGAGCTGAGGCAACCGGTGGCGGTGGACCGATTGCCCGGATTTGCCGAGGGTTTGATATCGGTTCAGGACGCGGGCGCACAACTGGCGGCGCGGTTACTGGATGTACACGATCACATGCGCGTTTTGGATGCTTGTGCGGCGCCCGGCGGCAAAAGCGCACATTTGCTGGAGCTGGCGGACATAGAATTGACCGCGGTCGACAATGACATCGTGCGCGTAGCACGCATAACACAAAATTTTACACGACTGGATCTCAAGGCCAATCATATCATTCATGGCAACGCATCTCAGCCGGCGGAGTGGTGGGACGAAAAGCTGTTCGACCGCATTCTGGCTGACGTTCCCTGCTCTGCTTCGGGAGTGACGCGGCGTCACCCGGACATTAAATGGCTGAGGCGTGAAAGCGATCTTTTTCAATTTGTTGCGAAACAGAGGGAAATCCTGGACGCCCTTTGGCAGATTCTGGCTAGAGGTGGTAAATTGCTTTACGCCACCTGTTCGGTATTTGCCGAGGAAAATGAACTGCAGGTAAAAAATTTCTTGCGCCACCACGCAGATGCCCGCCTGGTACCTATTTCGGGGGTTGAAGCAATTGACGGGCAATTATTGCCGGATTCCCATCACGACGGTTTTTTTTATGCCCTGCTTCACAAAGCCTGATCTATTTGCGCGGCTGTTGTGCGTGTGCGTGACTGCAATGGCATTGCTGGCCGTTGCGCTGCTGCCGGCGGCTGCAGCGCATGCGGACGGTGGCATACAGATAAAGTCGGTAACGCTCGAAGCCACTGAGGAAGGTTATCAGTTTGACGCCGATTTCGAGATAACGCTCAATCATAAGCTGGAAAATGCACTCGAGAAAGGCATCGTGCTCTATTTTGTAACAGAGCTTAACCTGGTGAATTCACGCTGGTACTGGCTGGACGAGCGAATTGCCCAGAGCAGGGTTCGTGAAGGGCTGAGTTATTATGCACTCACTCGTCAATACCGTTTGAGTCGCGGCACGTTATCGCAGAATTTCGGCACGCTGAGGGAAGCCTTGCAGGCCCTGAGCCGGGTGCGCGACCGACCCATCATTGCCAGTTCCGAATTAAGGCAGGATGAGGAATATACAGTGGAATTGCGCATGCGGCTCGACATATCGGCTTTGCCTAAACCGTTTCAGGTAGAGACGCTCGGGTCGAGAGAATGGGATCTGAGCTCCGGCCTGCTGCGATGGAATACGAAACTGCCCATGCCAAAGCTTCAAGATAACAGCAGGCCGTGAAATACGTTATTTTCATCGCTGCGGCGCTAGGCGCAGTCATGCTATTCCTGCTTGCGACTGCAGGCGCCGATACCGGGCTTTTTGACCGCAAATACCGGCTTCTGATCAGGCTCAATGTCGGTTTCCTCCTGTTTCTCATGGCGGTGGTGGGGTATCTGCTATGGAGACTCCGGCGCAGGCTTAACGCCGGCGTGTTCGGCTCCAGATTAGCACTGCGCCTGTTGCTGATTTTCTCGCTGATGGCGATTCTTCCGGGTGCGCTGGTGTATGGCATATCGGTACAATTTCTGGGCAAAAGCATTGAGTCCTGGTTCGACGTCAAAGTGGATCGGGCGCTCGAAGGCGGCTTGAATCTGGGGCGCACGATCCTCGACAATCTTCTTGAGGATCTCCGCAGCAAGGCCCACGCAGCCGCACTTGCATTATCCGAGCAGCCCGGTTCGCCGCTGCCGACGCTGGACCACCTCGTGAAGCAATCACAGGTGCAGGAAGCGACGCTGTTTAATCAAGACGGCAGCGTGATCGCTTTTTTACGAGCTGATGGAACGGGGCTGGTTCCCGAAACGCCCAGTGCAGCCGTGATGTACCAGGTGAAGGCAGAGAAATGGTACGGCACGGTTGAATCCATTCCCGGCGAAGGTTTGTATTTGAAGGCATTGGTATCGATAGACGCACCAGGCATGGAAGGAGATATCGAAATCTTGCAGCTGCTGCAGCAGGTACCGAAACAATTGGGTGATGATGCGGAAATAGTGCAGGCTGCGTATCGCGATTACCAGGAATTGCTGCTATCTCGTGAAGGATTGAAAAGTCTATACGGTGTAACGCTTACACTCGCGCTGTTGCTCTCGCTTTTTTCTGCTTTGGCTGCCGCGTTTCTTATCAGCGAACGGCTGAGTGCGCCATTGGGCATGCTGGCCGAGGGTACCCGTGCCGTGGCCCAGGGTGACTTCAGCAGGCGCCACCCGGTGCAGAGCCGGGATGAATTGGGCGTACTGACCGAATCGTTTAATCTCATGACTCAGCAGCTGGAAGAAGCCCGCACGACCGCTCACCGTCATCAGCAAGAAGTCGAAAGCGCCAGGGCTTATCTGGAAAACGTACTGTCCAATCTTTCGTCCGGCGTTCTGGTGTTTGACGAAAACTTGCGCATGCGTACGGCAAATCTGAGCGCGGGACAAATTCTGAATGTTTCGCTATCGGGTCTCGAGGGGTTGACTATTGAAGAATGCGCAACGCGTGAACCTCAATTAAGTTCTCTCAAGAACGAGATTCTTGAAGGATTTCGTTCGGGTGAAAAGGGCGAGTGGCAGTGCCAGCTGGAACGATCGAGGGATGGGGCCAACCAGGTTCTGCTGTTACGCGGCACACGCCTGCCATCTGTTTCGGGCGGTGGAGGTGTCGTCGTCTTCGATGACGTAACCAATTTATTGCAGGCTCAGCGCACGGCCGCTTGGGGAGAAGTGGCACGGCGCCTGGCCCATGAAATCAAAAACCCGCTGACGCCGATACAACTTTCCGCCGAACGCATGCAGCACAAACTCGCCCGGAAGCTGGATAACGATGATGCGCAAATCTTGCGGCGATCCACTGAGACTATCGTCAACCAGGTGGAAGCATTAAAAAAAATGGTCAATGAATTCAGTGAATATGCGAGAGCGCCCGAACTGGAATTTCATCTGCTGGACTTCAACGGACTGGTGCGGGAAGTGCTCGCACTATATGAAGCCGCAAGCGCCGCAGCACCCGGCAATCCCCAGCCACAAATTTATCTGGTCCTGGCTCCTGACTTGCCGATGGTGAGAGGTGATTCCACCCGGCTTCGCCAGGTTATCCATAATCTGCTGCAGAACGCGCTGGATACACTGATCGGTGTTGCAGAACCCGCGATCATGGTACGTACTGAAATCGCATCCGGCGGTGTACAGTTTAGCGTAAGCGATAACGGCAGAGGCTTTCCCGAACAAGTCAGGGCTCGAGCGTTCGAGCCATACGTTACCACCAAGTCCAAAGGCACAGGGCTGGGGCTACCCATTGTCAAAAAAATAATCGAGGAACACAGCGGCATCATTCAAATTGAAAATATTCAACCCCATGGGGCACGCATATCACTGATTCTGCCGATTGCGGGGAAAGACAATTTGAGGGCTTATCGAACAGCCACATGATTAACCAGCCATAACTAAACTACCACCTACTGATAGCAGGTGGATTAGCGCAGCTTGGCGCAGACGACTAAAGTCGTCTAACCGCACCAAACTAAACGCGCATGGGTCAACACGCTTAACCCGGATGTTTCATAAATTGACGCGCGCTCTCGCTGGTCTTTTGTTTCGTATGAAAATTTCGTTCAGTCGGGCGTATGAATAACTACGCCACTCTTTCACAAAATCTCCCTACAAAACAAAATCCTGCGCAATCATCGCGCGAATTTATGAAACATCCGGGTTAAAATCAGAGTCACCGTCTAAAGACGGTAGTTTTAACCAAATCTATTGAAATAAATGAACCTGAACATACCGGCGAGCATCCATTGATAATTCGTAACCCGGATATCGGCAGCTCTGAATTCCACCACAATCGTACGTGTATTGATTTTCTGAATTATGAGCAATAACACCATACTTGTTGTTGATGATGAAATTGGCATACGCGAGCTTTTGTCCGAAAT
>JBDSOQ010000112.1:0-6967 GCA_039914755.1 Nitrosospira sp.
ATGATGGCCTTGCATCGCCACAACGAAAACGCCACGGTAGAAAAGGTCGTCAATTTATTGTCGCGCGGGCAAGCAGTGGCACTCGTTACCGATGCAGGCACGCCGGGAATCTCCGACCCCGGGGCAATTCTCGTCAAGCAGGTGCGGGAACAGGGATACAAAGTAGTTCCGATCCCTGGCGCCAGCGCGGCAGTGTGCGCTCTCTCGGCAGCAGGAATCACCACGGCCCGGTTTCTATTTTATGGTTTTCTCCCCGCCAGCGGTGGGCAGCGGCGGCGGGAGCTGGAAGCGTTGAAATTACAGCCATACACCATCATATTCTACGAGGCGCCTCACCGCATTCTTGAGTGTCTGACCGACTTGGCCAAGGTACTGGGTGACCAACGCCGAGTCACGATTGCGAGAGAATTGACAAAATTATTTGAGACCATCCACAGTTGCGAACTCGGCAACGCCCTGGTCTGGTTCCAGGCTGACCCCAATCGTCAAAAAGGCGAGTTCGTACTGCTGGTATCCGGCGCAGAAGCGCCGAACCCGGCGGAATTGACTGAACAGGCCCAACATATACTGAAGCTATTGCTGCGCGACTTGCCGCTAAAGCATGCGGTAACGCTATCTGCGGAGATCAGCGGCGAAAGCAGAAATACGCTTTATTCGCAGGCTCTTTTACTACAACAGGAGAAAAATCAATGAAAATAGTCCACCGATACCCACAAGTGCCAGTAGCCGCGCTAGTGTAGACTTATGCTGAAAAACATCGGAGCAAACCAAAAGGGTCCAATCAATAATCCGGGCATATGATCGAGCATGCGCTGCCCGATACTTCATCCGTTCTGGATATGCCGTCAAGGAGTTAAGGCTGAGCATAATCCGGATGAGACTGGCGCAAGGCTGGGCCAGCGACTATAATGCCCGGTCGCATGGTAACATCAACTGGTTCTTGCGAACGTGGGTAGCCCCCACTGACATTTAAATTTTTTGGAGAGTCGACTATGAAAACACCTGCTACCTTTTATCACGCTGGCTGTCCCGTATGTGTCGAAGCCGAGCGGCAGATTGCGGACGCTCTGGACACCGACCGTTACGAGGTTGAACTCGTGAATCTCGGCGAGCAAAAGGATCGTATCGCGGCTGCTGAAGCGGCTGGCGTCAAGTCGGTACCCGCAATTGTCATCAACGGCGCACCTTTCCATATCAACTTTGGTGCACCGATGTCGGCATTGAAGTCCTAATTGCCGGGAATGGCGGGCGAATCGCTCGCCATTTGCTTGACCTTTTCCCTTTATAAAATAAGATATAACATTACTTCCCGCCGCTCTGCCCCACATCCCCCGCATTTCCCCCTCCCCTGGGCGGTCCCGTCTGGCGAACACCGGAATTTCTTAAAAATCAATAGTATGGCCGAGCATACGTATGCTGGTATAAAGTCGAGTTTTCTTCCATACTAAGCAAATATCATCGGCATTATCAACCACCATACGCGGGAGGAACAATGGAACTCATCCTATGGCGCCACGCCGAAGCTGAGGATGGTTATCCGGATAGTGCGCGAGAACTGACCGACAAGGGGGTGAAACAAGCGCGCGCGATGGCGGAATGGCTGAAACCAAGGTTACCCAAAAACACGCGCGTGATAGTCAGTCCCACTGAGCGGACCCAGCAGACTGCCGCCGCACTTGACGAAGATTTTGAAACCGTCAAAGAGATTGGACCCGCCGCCTCCGCGAAAGCAGTTCTTGCAGCCGCTGGTTGGCCGGATGCCAAAGGCGCGGTCGTGGTGGTGGGCCATCAGCCCACGTTAGGAGAGGTCGCAGCCATGCTTATATCCGGCGAGCCCGCGGGATGGCCCATGCGGAAGGGCGCGATATGGTGGTTCAGTCACAAAACAAAGGAAGGTTTCGAGGAAATGGTGTTACGCGCCAGCATTTCACCCGATATGTTGTGAAATAATTATCGGCTGATCTTAAAAAGAAGCTCACACCATCTGCCGATTTCGACCCACGGGTGGACCGACAGATATTCAACTGTACCTGACCACCAATGGCTTTTGATTAGGGCGAGAGGCAACGTAAGCAGAATCAACAGTACCATGCATGTCATAGTTCGCCAACGCCGCTCGTCCCCGATAATGCCGCCGACAATTTCCAGCACATAAGCTGTGGCGCCAAGCCCGCATCCGCGACTGGCGACGCCTCGGGCACCCCGCACGTAATGATACGTTCAGTACCGGTACTAAAGAACAGATCCCATGCATTATCAATATGGCCCAACTGAAACGCGGCCAGGAATAAGCCACGAAGGTCAGCGTTAGATCGGAATCCGGGAAGCGCATCCGAACCCGTCATGCGGACGGACGGACGCCGGATGCCGGCGGCACCCCTATCGCAGAAATAATAACGAGCGCATCAAGCCGTGGCCGCGCAAAAGCGATAGCAAAGCGAAAATCACGATCAGCAAAATCCGTCACCACATCGTTTGCAGTCATCCGGCTAGCGGACAGCGGAACTCCCGCACAGATGCAGCTTGCCACTTATCCATTAGCTGGATGGAAAGTGCGCTCGCGGGAGCGATAGCGGCAAAGCCGGAACATTTTGGTTCCTTGCAACACCGATAAACTTTCCGTTTCAGAGCACGGCAACAGGTCGCTTGTACCGGCTGCATGCGGCTCGTGTACAATGCATAAACGTGCCGGGGTGGTCAGCCGGGGTGGTCAGCGGCGATCATCAAATCATTAAATCCGGCATCGAACAGCCCAATCGGCTATCCGGGTGCGTTAAATACAGCCCGTCCAAAGGCGTCCAAATTTAATTAACGTGTACCGTACTTTTGTACTCGCAAAAAACCCCCTTAAGTTTTCGCGGCTTTTTGCTTACATACTACTTCCCACTCACTGCTTTCTCATCAGGTAACCGTGCATTCCGGTGCACCAATCAAGACCAGCCAAAATATGGAACCAAAAAAAACCGTCAGCCACCAATCCCTGGGTTTGCTGAGCCTGGCTGCGCTCGGCGTTGTCTATGGGGATATCGGCACAAGTCCCTTATATGTCATGAAGACTGTTTTTGACCCTGTCCACGGACTTGCGGTCAACGAAGGCAATGTGATCGGCATCATTTCGCTTATTTTCTGGACGCTCATGATTGTAGTCTCGCTCAAGTACATCACATTGATTCTGCGGGCAGACAATCATGGAGAGGGCGGCATCATGGCGTTGCTATCGTTAGCGAGCTCCTCGGTCGCAGGTCGTCCACGGCTGCGCAATTTCCTGTTTCCCATCGGCGCGTTCGGTGCCGCGTTATTCTTCGGCGACGGCGTCATTACCCCGGCTATCTCGGTATTGAGCGCCGTGGAGGGACTGGAGGTCGCAACTCCCCTTCTCAAACCCTACGTGCTGCCTATAACGTTGATTGTGTTGATCGCGCTTTTTATGCTGCAGCAGCGCGGCACAGGAGGCATCGGTACCTTGTTCGGACCGGTGACGCTCATATGGTTCACTACCCTGGGCCTGGCCGGCCTGGCCAACATCGCTGTTGCACCACAGATATTGGCAGCGTTCAATCCCGTTTACGCCTTCGCCTTTTGCCTCAATAATGGCTGGCTGGCGTTTATTGCTTTCGGTGCGGTGGTGCTGGCGGTAACGGGCGGAGAGGCCCTCTATGCCGATATGGGACACTTTGGACCGAAACCGATCCGTCTGGCATGGTATGGATGCGTCCTTCCCGCACTCACACTGAATTATCTCGGACAGGGAGCACTTGTGCTCTCGAATCCGCTGGCAATCGCCAATCCTTTTTTCCTGCTTTTTCCCTCCTGGGCTCTCTACCCCGCAGTAGGACTGGCTACCGCAGCAACAGTGATTGCATCGCAAGCCGTTATTTCCGGGGTCTTTTCGGTGACCAGGCAGGCGATACAGCTGGGATTCCTGCCGCGCATGCAGATCAAGCATACTTCGGATCGAACGATCGGCCAGATCTATATTCCCTTCGTCAATTGGATGCTGCTGGCAGCCGTGATCATGGCGGTACTGGGGTTTGGCTCGTCATCCAGTCTTGCGTCCGCCTACGGTGTTGCCGTGACCGCTACCATGGTAATTGAAACCATACTTACTTTTTTCGTACTTCGTTATGCCTGGAACTACCCGTGGCTGCTATGCGTTCTGGCGACCGGATTCTTCCTGACGATCGATACGGTATTTTTTGCCGCCACCATTCTCAAAATCGCTCAAGGCGGCTGGTTTCCACTGGCAATTGGAGCAGTTATCTATTTTGTCATGGTTACGTGGAATCGCGGGCGTCACATTCTGCTTGAGCACTTGCGCTCGGCTGCAATACCGCTCATGCCGTTCCTCGAGTCACTCACTGCGCACCCGCCGGTGCGCGTCGCGGGTACGTCTGTTTTTTTGACGGCCGATCCGGATGGGGTACCGCACGCGCTATTACATAACCTTGCCCATAATCAGGTCTTGCACGAACGCGTAGTATTTTTAACTGTAACGTATATCGAAACTCCTTGGGTTCCAGCAGACGAGCGAATATCGGTAACGCCATTAGTGGAAAACTGCTACCAGATTACCGTTCGATACGGTTTCAAGGATGAACCCAATCTGCCTTATGCGCTCGAATTATGTGAACCCCATGGGCTCGTGTTCGAGCAGCTTAAAACGTCGTTTTTTCTTAGTCGCGATATCGTGGTACCCAGCCCCGGGGCCGGGATGGCAATGTGGCGGGAGCGGGTTTTTGCAACCATGGCGCGCAACGCCAGCAATGCGGCCGAATACTTCAAACTACCCGCAAATCGTGTTCTTGAACTGGGCGCGCGGGTTGAGATATAACGGGTTTCAGGAGAAGTGACTTAGCAAACTGCGTGCACGGAGCGGGAATAAGAAACGCAGGATGGATTCAGGAATGGCGCGCCCAACACGATTCGAACGTGTGACCCCCGCCTTCGGAGGGCGGTACTCTATCCAGCTGAGCTATGGGCGCTAATATAGATAAGCTTATCGCTGAAGGAATCTCCGATAGCCCCATCTTTGATGGTGACTTGCTTCATGAAGGACTAATCCAAGACCCGGGCGATAGAATAGCTTTTTTTAAACCCTACGTCCAACGTAACAAATCACTTTTTGCTTCGGTAGGCATGAACCTATACAATAATCACTTTACTTGGAGTTATCGTGAGCGCCGCTGAAGACGAAGAGCATTCCTCGATTATCAAAACACCAAAACAATTGATGGTGGTTGTTCTGGCCGCTTTCGTGTTTCCTGTTCTGATTATTTGGCTACTGGGGAAATATGTTACCGGAGATATCCCGATAGACCAAAACAGTCCTGTTTTTTCAGATAAGGTTGTGGCGCAACGCTTGAAGCCGGTGGGCGAACTGGTGCTTGCAAGTAGCACCTCACAAGCTGGCGTGCAATCTGGAGAAGGAACCAGCGAACCGGCGAGTGCGGTAGCTGTTACTCCTCCGGCAGTGGATGCGGCAGCTGCTCCAGTAGCGGATGCGGGAGGCCCGGATAAAATAAAGGCAATCTATACTGCCAGCTGCGCTGCGTGTCACACCACCGGCGCGGCGGGCGCGCCCAAGCTTGGCGATAACTCCGCATGGGTTCCCCGCATCAAGGCTGGCGACGAGTCACTCTACAACAGCGCGCTCAAGGGCAAAAATGCGATGCCTCCGAAAGGCGGAAATGCCAGTCTCTCCGATGCCGACGTGAAAGCAGTAGTCGATTACATGGTGAGTCAGTCAAAGTGAATCTCTGAGCATTTTGCGATAGTAAGATAAAGGGCGATAATTGCATATCGCCCTTATTTTTATGAAGAATTCCCGCGTATGTGCATTTGGTCTGCCGGGATTATCGATTCCATAAATATGGCCACGTTCGCAATCGGTGATTTACAGGGTTGTTATCGGGAGTTTCAGGATCTCCTCGAACTGGTTCGTTTTGACCCTGCAGAGGATAAGCTGTGGCTGGTAGGGGATATTGTCAATCGGGGTCCGGATTCTCTGGCTGTATTGCGCTTTGTCAGAGGGTTAAAAGATGCGGCGATAATGGTCCTGGGCAATCATGATCTCCATCTGCTCATGGTGGCCGAAGGATGCGTCAAACTGCATCGAAACGACACACTGAACGATATTCTCGGCGCGCCTGACAGGGATGAGCTGCTCCACTGGCTGCGGCAACAGAAGCTGCTGCATGTGGAGGGTAGCTATGTCATGGTACATGCGGGTTTATTGCCTTCCTGGAGCGTCGCGCAGTCCTCACTTCTCGCGAAAATAGCGGAAACCGCGCTGCGCAGTCCGGATTTCCACGCGCTTTGCCGCAATATGTATGGGAACCAGCCAGACCATTGGGACAGCAGCTTCGAAGGTTATGAGCGCCTGCGAGTCATTATCAATGCCATGACACGCATGCGTGTATGCACCGCGGACGGAAAAATGGATTTCGGCTACAAGGGTTTGATACAGGACATTCCAGCCGGTTATCTGCCGTGGTTCGATACCCCGGATCGCGCCAGCCGCGAGGCAACCATCATCTGTGGACATTGGTCGGCGCTGGGGCTGCAAATCAGGGACAATTTGATAGCGCTGGACACGGGTTGCCTCTGGGGCGGAAGCCTTACCGCTATTCGCCTTGAGGACCGGCGGATTTTTCAGGTGTCTTGTGCGGCAGGGGAAGGGATAAGGCATCTGCAATAGCCTGTTCCGCACCTCGCGCGAGTTCTCGCCGGTTTTTACCGCTACTGTCGATCGGGTCGGCGAAAATCAGTTCCAGGTCAGTCCACGGTTGCCTTAATATTTGCCGTAACGATTCCAACAGCGAGATTTTGACGTATGGCACCGCCCTGCTGATTTCCCCTGCTGTGTCTGTATAACGTATCGCCACTGGATAAACCAGGGCTGCAACCATTATTGCGGGTTGCAACAGCGATGCATGAAAATGTCGAAGCAAAGTACCATCGCTGGTAG
>JBDSOQ010000084.1:0-5674 GCA_039914755.1 Nitrosospira sp.
GCGAACTGGCGAAACAGTGCAAAAATATCCTGCACCCATGCTTCATGGGCGAGATGACGCTGGGAATCCGTGTCGCCGAATCGCCCGCGTCGTATCCATTTCGCGGCCGTAACAGGCGGGTAGCCTGCGGCAATCCCCTCCCACATGCCCAATATTCCACTTGTCGAATCCGGCGGCTGGCGGCTGTGGGTTCGCCATAGATCGATCGAAGCAACGTGATAGTCATCGCCATCGCTGACGATGACCTTCCAGTAAAAAGGCGACAGTGGCTGAGGAAAGGCATGAACTTCCGCTCCGAACAACCCGCGGTCTTCAGCGTAAGCCTCGCCCACCTTGACTGCGTGAGAATGCAGAATGCCCTGAAACCCTACGTAGCCTCCTAAAACCAGGAAAGCGATCACGGCTGGACGTCGCCCTTGAGGCCGGAGCGTGGCCGTCGCCAGGCCGATTGCAATAATTGCGGTGAAATAGGGGTCGATTATAAACGTGAATGGAATGGCGAAACGATGACTGGAAAAGGGTGCCAGCAGCATTGTGCCGTAAGCGGTAAACACGTCGCCCGCGATATGAATGGCGATGCCCAGGGCGGCCGTACTGTAGATTGCCCGCCACGAGTAGCGTTGACGCAGGATAAGGGAAAGCAGCCAGGACAGCAGCAATGCCCAGACGGGCAAGAGTATGATCGAGTGAGTAACGCCCCGGTGCAGGGCTACGTAGGTAAGCGGATCAAACAGGCGCAACACAAAATCGCAATCGGGAAACGCGGCCGCCACGAACCCGACCGTCGTGCGCACGCCTGACGTCAGCTCACCCGCGGCTGGCCTCTTCGGCGCGGTTGCCCGCGCCAGCAGTGCGCCGCTTAAAGCATGAGTCAGCGTGTCCATGCCGCTTCAGTAACGATGAGAGCGATGCGCGCGGTTGAGTTCGGGCTCAGGTGCCTCAGGTACCTTGGGGCGCTTTTTCGCTGCCCCCTCTTTCTTCCATGCTCCGTCCGGTAAATACGAAGCGACCCAGGTTCTCGGCCATCGAGAGGCACCCGTCGAGAAACCGGCCGGTTCTGGCCGCACCGGGAGAGTTATCGCTCATCCAATGGATGAACGTAGCCAGATAAATCGTGGTGAGCCCGGTTTCTTCCAGGGCGCGCCGGAAATAAGTGGCATCCCGGCCCGCGGCCTCTCGCATCCATTGAACCGTCCGGCTGATACGCATCAGTGCCGGAAGCTGAATATGGATGTGTCCCGGCTCCAGTTTGCCGTAGATCATCTGCCGGGTTGTCTTGCGATAAGGATACAGCGCGCCGAGCCAGGTCATGATCAAGCGGTGAAGTCGCCGACGCGGTGTCAGATATATAAAGTCGGAAGCCTGCGCGGCTTTGAGCATGGCGCTATCGGCTCGCTCGAACCAGGCATCGACGATGTCTTCCTTTTCGCGGAAATGCGCACGCACATCGTCCAGGCTGATTCCCAGCACAGCCGCCACATCATGCAGGCGCACGGCTTCCCATAATTTCTGCTCGCCGAGCCCAACCGCGGCACCGACAATCTGATCGGATGTTGCCATATTTCCTCCGATGAGTTATTGATTCGGAATGGAAAAATATTTCAGCTCAGTCTTGTTTGAAGTGTAAAGCACATCTATCTCATTATCAATACCGACGGCTCGTGACAAGCGTGATGTGAGAGAACAGCGGTATAGCCTGGTTACGTCAGACGGCCAGATGTGCCGGATGTAATCATCAGCCCCTTGCTCATAGCCAGATAACCACCCGGCCTGCGCCTCGATAGAAACATGCTTTTGCTTTTATCTCGTCCCCCTGCTGCAAATTCAATCGAACCGTAACGTATAAAGCACATCTATTGCATTATCAATACCCGCTCGTGTGACGAGATTGATTCTGGGGGTCAGCGTATAGGTAAGTTTGGTTACGCCAACCACAGCCGTCAGTCCTTGCTCATAGCTGATATAGGCTTGCTTCGAAAGTCGTTTGCCGACAATGCCGACCTGTCCCATCAAGGCATCGCTTCCCGCCTGCTTTATGGTTAGCTCATCCACGCCGATCGCCTGGCTGATCTTGTCCGTAATGCCTCCAGATTGCCCGCCCAGAATAGACGCGGCCGCAGCGAGCAGCAATGATGCATCGGCCTTTCCTCCAGGGGCGCGACCCAGCGCGATCCACGAAAGCTTCTCGAGATCGGGTACAAGCGGGGTAGATACCAGTCGTACTTTAGGTTGACGCACGCTTCCGGTCACTTCAACACCGGCCTCTACCGGCAGCCCCTTGCGCACAGCAAGCACATTTAGCGCCGGATCGTCAATTGGCCCCTTGAAATCAACGATGCCCCGCTCTACCGCCAGACGCTGGCCATAAGCTTCGAAGCTGGTATCGCGCGCAGCGATAGTGCCAATGGCTCGCAATCGATGCTCCGGCTCGCCGCGCAGGCTCAACTGGCCAGCCAGTTTTCCCTCGAGACCTGAAGCACGGATATAGAATTGATCGCCCAGATCGAGGTTGGCCTCCATATCCACCCGCAGGCCCTTCCGGTCGGGCTGATGGTCAGAGGACGCTCCTCCCGTAACGATGACATCATCGGGCAAGTGCGGGCTACCGGCGGTTGGCTGGGCAATTAACCCCACGTTTGCGGCAAGGCTGCCCTTCAAGGTGAGAATGTTGTTTTCCAGGCTGGCGCGGCCATTTCCCGAAGCAATAATCCAGCGATCCGGTCGCTGCGCCAACGGCACGAGATCGGCGATAATTTCCAGATTACCGCGCTGCCCCTTTAAATCCATCACACCCGATGCACTCAGACTGCCCGGCCCTTTGGCAAGCTTCAGATTCTTGAGCAGCCGGTCATTGGGCGGGGGCACGTGGGGGGCGGTAAAATTCAGAACATCCATCTGCAAGGATTCCTCGTCGAAGCTCGCTGACAGTTTTCCCTGCTCAAGCCGCACGCCCTGCTCCAGCAGCGCCAATGCCAGATCGTCGCCGTGTATACGCCCCTCCAGACGCGGGTTGCCGAAAGTGCCGACGATATCCGCTCGCAAGGCAAGCCGCCCCCCCGTCCGAATATTATTATCGAGCGCCGGACCAACCCAGGAAATATCGGCCATATCGACGAGTAGATTTCCGGCAAGGACTGCATCGGGGAGTACCGTCCAGTTCATGGCAGACTCAGCAGATCTTGTGACGGGCATAGAGACCGAGGCACTCGCCTCACCCAGGTGCTTTCCTCTTGCCTTGAATTCTCCCGTCAACCTCCCGTCCACGGCCTGGGCAGCGAGCTGAAGCGTCTGCAAACCCAGCGGCAGCGGCGAGTCGCCCCCCGGTAATATCCAGTCGCCGCTTTCACGTGCAATGCTAAGGCTACCCACCAGCCGTGCCCCCGATGCGATGCCCCATTTGCCGCCCAACCTAAGCGTTTCATTATCTTGTGGCCCGTTCTTGACTGCATCGGCGCCAGGGCGCAGTCCAATCCCGGTAAAATAACCCTTGCTGCTCCATTTTTGGGGCGTCCACTCCATTTCATCGATCTGCACGGCTCCGCCGGCAACGATAAACTTTGCTGCGCCAAACGATACGTGCCTTGCGCTCATGCCCAGCGGAGCCATACCCGCCAGCTGAAAGGCAAATCGACCGGTTCCCGACAGTTCGGACAATTCTCCCAACCACTGCGCGCTTTGCCACTGCTGAGCCGGTTTGTTCAATTCGCCCCCTGCTCGCAACGCCAGGCTCTGGTGGTCATTCAGGCGAGCAGCCACCCGCACTTCGTGCCGCAATCTTTTACCTTCCACTTCCAGTGTCAGATTTTGCAGCAGTGTTTTTGTCTTCGTTGCATAATCCGCGGCCGTTATCGTTAACGCGACGACGTCGCCATGCAGGCTGCCATTGGCCGCTACACTACCAAAATGGTGCTCGCCTGGAAGCACAAGATTATTCCCTTTTGCATTGAACATCATATCCGGCCATTGAAAGCCACGTTCTGAAAAATCGGTGGAACCGCTCTCCAGCGCCGCCTTGGCAACAAGGGAACCGCTGAATCCGTGCCCGATCTGTACAAGAGCCGGTGCGGCAAGCTCGAATTGCAACTGGTCGCCTTTGCGGCCGAAGCCGCCGCGCGCGGCGACATGATTGCTACCGAGCCGCACCTCGACCTCACCCCTGGCTCTACCGAAACCCGCAATCTCAACCCGGCCGTGGCCGCTCACGGGCTGTTTCGCGACATGACTATTCCCCATCTTGAAATGTATCGCGCCTACCGGGCCGCTTGCTGTCCCGCCTGCCGCCCCGGGCTCCAGCTCGCCGGCCAGCCCCAGCGTTGCGTTGAGGCTGGTTGGCGGCGCCTGTGCAAATGCGGAAACATCGAAATTCTGGAGCCTGCCTTCGAAATTAAACGCCCGCGACCCGCTCAGTCCAAGTTTGCCTTGACCTGTAAGTTGGGACCGGCCATGGCTGAGGCGCACCTTGTCCAGTGTCAGAGCGTCACCAGTCCGTACCATATGCGCATCCAGACGCAGCGCCCTGTCGTGAAGCGCCAGAATCGCGTTTTGATTCTGCGTGTCGCCGCTGAGCTTTACCTTGCCATTCAGGCTCGCCGGGCGCAGGCGCGTATCAAGCTTGGCGGGGTCAATGCGGCTGATTATCAGATCCGCTGATCCTGTCGCCTCTTCAAGCTGCCAGGCAAGGCTGCCTGAAACGGTTCCCCCGCCTGCCGTCACCAGCATCAAATCGTTGAACTGGAACAATCCGGCAGATAGTATCGGTTGCGCACGCGCCTCAAGCACAGGTAAACCACCCTGATCAAGCGGCTTGGGCGCGCTGTTCTCTACCGAAACGCTGCCTTCGAGCTGCCCGGTAACGACCTCGTGCAGGTTTGCCTGTACCGTGAGACTCGCTGCTGGCGCACCGATGGAAAAAACATGTGGATCCAGTCCGCTCACAGACAAGCTTAACCCGGCGATAAAAACAGGACCGTAAGGCTGCAGTTGCGCTTCGCCCTGCCCTGTCAACCCGACGCCGCCCCCTTTCGCTGTCATATCGAGCCGCTCCAGGTTGCCTTTGATGATGGCTGAAATACGCGAACCGGTGGTTTCAAGCGCCGGGAAATTGGAATTCGCAAGCTCAGCCAGTTCAGCTTCGGCATGCAGCTCGAACGGCCTGATACCGTCCAGCTGGCCCGACGCGATCAGTCTGCCGAATTCGAGGTCGGTGCGCAACCCGGATAACTGATGCCTTCGGCCGTTGCTTTCCAACCCCGCCGTGAGCTCTGCCGCGACAAATACGGGCCTGCCGCCCTCTTCATTCATTACGCGTAATGTGCCGATATCGAGTTTGTGCAAAGACAGCGAAAAAGGCAGTTCCAGGCTTACAGGCAAGGATCTTGGTTGCGAAGAGGATGGCGAAACGATCTGCACCTCTTTCGCCGACAGTGCTGTAATTGTCACACGGCCCGAACGCAACTCACCGGGTTGCCAGTTCAGTTGTACATCTCTTGCGATGACAAGCAGATCATTGCTCGCGAAGCGAATGGTTCGCGCGCTGATCGATCCGGAAAGCGCTCCATCCAATCCTTCAAACGAAAGGTTATCGCCGCTGATATGCGAGACTGCCGATACGAGCGACTTCAGCCCGGAAGTGCTTGTCGATAGCCAGATGCCGATGCCCGCAGTCAGGGTAACG
>JBDSOQ010000176.1:0-7263 GCA_039914755.1 Nitrosospira sp.
AATGATGAAACGTGCAAAAGAACCCGTGCATGACTGAAGAAAATCGGGGGGCAGGAAGCCCCCCGGAAAACGTGATTCACCGATAGTTTATGCCTTGCGACGCCGGCGCACCATTCCCATCCCAAACAAGCCAGCCGCCAGCAGTGCTAAGGATGCTGGCTCGGGTACAACCCCTTCCACGACTCTACTGCCGGCCTGAGTATGAGAATCGATTGTCAGAATATACCTGTCGGTACTATTCAGCACCGGTGTGGTGAGGTTCACACCTAGCGCAGAGAAGGGGGTGGAAGCTAACTGATATTCAACCGAGCCCGGGGACGCTATAGAGAGACTGGAGTTAGCGTTGAGCTCGCCTGGTTGGAAAGTATAAATCAGGTCATTGGTCGGCGCAGCTATAGTACCAAGATCTCTAATACTTATAGAAAAAGAGAACCCCGCAGTAGAAAGTCCGTTAATGGCATCTACCGCTAGCGCAACCTGTGTTAGCCCAAATGCGGTAGCATTAAACGTCATCGAATCGGCACTGGCCAACTGAAACATGAATTGAGTGCCCGTACCAGCGGTTGTACTTCCATTGCCATCACCAGTTTGATTGAGTTCAATTTCCGAGACTTGACTGGAGCTCGCCGAAGTTCCGAATGGCGTACCTGTAATGATAGCGCCGTTCAAATCCATATCGCCCCGCGCAAATTGTATCCCTGGTATTGGAACAACCGGGTTTGGTGCGATTACAGCGACTTGCGGGGTAAAAGTATTATCAGCCGGGCAACCCGCGCCTTGGCACGCCTGCGGAAGCGCAACATTGCCCGGACTTGGGCCTAGACTATTACTGGTGGAAGCCGCGCCATTTAACGATGCGGTGTCAGAACCAAGGTTTCCAATATTGATTGATGCAAAGTCAGAAACACCATACTGGGTGCCCCCGGAATTGCTTATCGTAAGGCCGTTGACCGACAACTGAGAAAACGACAGCGCACCTGCATGAGAATTTGACGTAATTCCCAAACTGAGGGTCGTGGCAACGGCTACGGATATGATGTTTTTTTTAAAAAGATTCCCGATCATGATTGACACTCCATAGTAAGAAGACTGATAACATTTTAAATGTCAACCCTCTTGATTGCCGGAAACATTAGCTAATACTGCTTCTCTTTGCTTATATTTCTAGCATTTTTCATGCCCATTATTTAATACCTATATATTCATATAGTTAAAAAGAGCTATAGAACTAGCTCAAAAGAAGTGTAAAAATACTCGACATTCAATCGGACCTCTTATGCCAATAATTTCAGCTTAAGTAGTGAGCGCAGCAGCTTGAAATCGATGGCCAAGATCCGCTAAAGGATCGTAAGCCATTATGCAAAAGACTCAACATCGCTGCCTATTTTTGGTACACAGATGCGTGTTTGGCGCGTTAAATCGGCGAGGAGGGCGAAATAAGGAGGGGGAAACAGATGGGGCTGAAGATATTAGCAGTTTAGCTGGAGAGGAAAAAAGCTGAAACCACACCTTAATCCATGTGGCGTCTGTAAAGAATCTCGACAGAATGTGCTATTCGATTTGAATTCTTAAGCAAAATTGCTGTCATCCAGTATGGGCAATTTGGGTGCAACTTGGATACTGTGGAACATACCCCGTGCCGATCCGGTCGTATCAGGTTCTTCCCGTTTCGAGCCTGCCAGTGATACCTAACTCATCCCGTGGCGAGAAAAAATATGGATAAAATGATTTTTCCTGCCCGTGCTGTTCCATTAACCCGCCAAATTTACGGATTTGCTCAGACATATATTCAAGCTTCAGCCTGAGTAATACTGCAGGCGCATTAACTCGCGTACAAACTCTTTTTTCTCCGAAGTTTTGAAACCCAAGCATTTTTTTGTAAAACATGGCATGTCGGGGATTGACTTCAATCACCCAGTCAGTAAAACCAAAGATGTTATGCGCGTAGATATAAGAAATGTGGATCAGCTAGGCAAAAACTCGTTTGGTAATGTTATCTTCAATTGCCAATCTGGATGGCTCAGATAATCTACGTCCTAGCAAGCGAAGTTCGTCGAGCTTGTCACGAAAGTTTTCATCCGCCGGCAAGCCGATGTCTGCGTCAAGGCAAAGCGTCATGGTAGCAACGGTTTTTCCTTCAGTGTCAGCGACCAATATGATCCGATTTGGCTCATTATCCGAGAAAGGATCAATAGAATAGCCTCTCCACCCATACCGTTTACGGATCAACAGGGAAGCTGCTTCCCGTCTACCTTCCGAATTTACCATCCGGATATTAAATACCTGCTGGTCGATCACATGATCAGGATTAACATCAGAACTTGACTCCTGAATACACATTTCTCTTAACTGGGGAGATGATGAGCTAAAAGAAATAATTGTTTCTTCGTCTTGAGGCATGAAGATATGCGTTTTAGGGCTTAAGGGATAAGATGTTTGTAGAGTATGCATGACCTTATATGGATATGATGAAGAATCTGGTATGGATATGATTAAGAATCTAGTCGAAGCAAAAGCAATTTTTGTGCCATGTCTATTACTTATTAATTATCAATAAGATAACTTGTAAACGAAAGGAGGTGCTGTCTCCGATATTGGGTAAAATGTGTTAATTATTTATCTCTGCCTGATTTATAATGCTTTTTTATGTCGTCATTTAGAGACAAACGATGTGTTCCTGCCTCAGTTAACTCACCGCAAAAATTAGCCAGGGGACGAAGCTTTCGGCGAAACTTATCTTTAATGGTAGGGGCGTTGCATGACGGAGAAACGTTTCACTATGGAGCAGATTGGGCGTGGGGCTGAGGGACCCCGAAACTACCGGAGACGCTAGTTTCGATACGCTAGCTTTCGATATAAATGGTATTTTGTTCGGAGTCTCGCGCGAAGCATAAGCTCCTTTGCGTAAATCTATAGAGGACGAATAGCAGAGATTGGAGTCGTCCCGTTCATTGAGGTACTTGGGTTAGCATTTATATCATCCACATCTGGGGAGTGTGGCTCTTTGGCGCTCCTAGAACCTGGAACCCTTGCCCTGCTATGTGTTGCTCTAGCAGCCTGTCGGGCTTTCGACGGGGTATGATAGTGCCATTATCTTGTTAAACGTACGAGCGAACCAGAATGGTTTTCCATCCAATAGATCGAGATACAGATTATCAGCCTTTGTCCAAGTGCTGCAGGTTGCCCGTGAGAACCAGCTCTCGAGCTTTGGTACGGTGAGTCTGGGCGGGACCAAGATACACGCCAATGCCAGCCGGCACAGCGCGCTATCCTATGGTCACGCCGAGCAGATCGAGGCGCAGCTCAAGGCCGAGGTTCAGGAGCTCATGAAGTTGACCGAGGCGGCGGATCAGTCATCACTGCCGGATGGAGTGAAGCTGCCCGAGGAAATCAGGCGCCGGGAAGACCGGTTGGCGGCGATCGCCGCGGCGAAAGCCAAGATCGAAGCCCGTGCCGCGGAGCGATTCGAACGCGAACAGGCCGAGTACCAAGCCAAGCTGGTCGCCCGCGCCAAGAAGGAGGCTGAGCGTGGCAAGAGATCCGGGGGACGGGGGCCAAAGCCGCCGGATGCCGGCCCGCGTGCCGACGATCAGATCAATCTGACCGATGAAGAGTCACGGATCATGCCGGTCTCGGGCGGCGGATTCGAGCAGAGCTATAACGCCCAAGCGGTGGTCGATACGGAAGCGATGCTCATCCTTGCTGCCCACGTCACCCAGGCGACCAACGACAAGGAACAGGTCGAGCCGATGATCAGGAAGGTTCAGGCTAATCCCGAGGGGCTGAATCAACCGCAGACCTGGCTGGCCGATACGGGCTACTTCAGCGAGAAGAACGTGACGGCGTGCGTCGCCGCGAAGATCGAGCCACTGATTGCAGTCAAGCGCGACGAGCATCATCCGGGCTGGCGGGACCGTTTCACCGAACCCGAACCGCTGGCCGAGGATGCCTCGGCGGTCGAGGCGATGAAGCACCGCCTCAAGACCCGAGTCGGCCGCGCGGCCTATGCCCGGCGCAAGCAAACGGTCGAGCCGGTATTCGGCATCATCAAGTCGGTGATGGGCTTCCGTCAGTTCCTGCTACGCGGACTCGACAACGTGACGAACGAATGGACGCTCGTTTGCCTCGCATGGAATTTGAAGCGCATGGCCGTATTGCGTCCGCAGTAGGGATAACGCAAGGGAATCGTGCGCTCTCTCGCAGAAATCACGCTGAAAACGGCTTTCAAACCCAATTCACGTTTTGCATCCCGAACACTACACTACCCGTGGGCGTAGTCCGACAGGCTGCTAGAGCGATTCTCTACATCCGTAAATATTCATTAGCAGTTTTACCCACGTCATCTATTGATATGCCTTCAAAGCCCCAACCTCCAGCTAGTCGATTTTAATTTTAGCTTGAAGCTCCTGTTATTTACCGCAGAGCATTTCTCTGTCTGCTAACTTCACACGTCAGTATGGGTTTTAATAGCGGCACAAACCTTTAATGCAAGTCCGCATCCTTGCGTTTGCGCTCGGAGTGGTGTGGTTGCAGCAGCAAGCCTCGCTGCCGGAAATTTCATGGGCATGGGCACTATTGACCGGTGCGGCGTCGGTATTCCTGCTCTGCCGTTCCCCCGAGCCCGTATTTGCAGCCGTTGGCAAGGTACTGTTTGCCGCTATTTTCTTGAGTGCGGGATTTTTCTGGGCGGCTGCTTTCGCCCAGTTGCGCTTGGCAGATGTGCTCCCGCATGAATGGGAAGGGCGCGATATCCAGTTGATCGGGGTGGTTGCGGAACTGCCGCAAGTCAATGAGAACAGCGTCCGTTTTGCGTTCGAAGTGGAGCGCGTACTGACCAAAGAGGCGGTCGTCCCCGCGCGCATCTCGCTCGCCTGGTATAAGGAGCGGGGAAAGCAGGTGGCGATCTCCGAGACTGCGCCGTCGCAGGTCAATGTCGGCGAGCGCTGGCGCATCACGGCCCGGCTCAGGCGTCCGCATGGCAGTGTCAACCCCCACGGCTTCGACTTTGAGCAGTGGTCTCTGGAGCGGAATCTCCGCGCTACAGGTTACGTGCGCAAAGATGACGAGAATATGCGCCTGGAAGAAATGGTCGATCGCCCGGCTTACCGGGTCGAGCGTCTGCGCCAGGAGATTCGCCAGCGTTTCATCCAGGCATTGCCCGACCATGCCTATACGGGTGTTCTGGTGGCGCTGGCGGTCGGCGATCAGCGCGCCATTCCACGCGAACAGTGGCAAGTATTTACTCGCACCGGCGTAAATCATCTCATGAGCATATCCGGGCTGCACGTTACCATGGTATCCGGACTCATTTTTGCGTTGGTATACTGGCTGTGGCGGCGAAGCCACCATTTGACGCTGTGGTTGACGGCGCGCAAGGCGGCAGTCGTCGCGGGGCTGGCGGCAGCGCTGGGTTACGCGCTGCTTGCAGGCTTCGCCGTACCCGCGCAGCGTACAGTGTATATGCTCGGGGTAGTCGCCGTCGCCTTGTGGCTGGGCCGCTTCACCTCTGCCACGGCGGTACTGGCCTGTGCATTGCTGGCGGTAATACTTCTTGATCCGCTGGCGGTACTTTCAGCGGGCTTCTGGTTATCGTTTGGTGCAATAGCAGTCATCATGCTGATATCGGCCGGCCGTATCGGCAGAATCCACTGGTTATCCGGCTGGGCCCGGGTGCAATGGGCAATAACGCTCGGCCTGATACCCCTCCTTCTGGCCATGTTCCAACAGATATCGCTGGTCTCACCTATTGCCAACGCAATAGCGATCCCCCTGGTGAGCCTGGTGGTGGTTCCCTTGACACTGCTGGCCACCTTCCCGCCACTCGACTTCATGCTGTTGCCCGCGCACTGGGTGCTAAGCGGCTGCATGGAGGCAATGCGGTGGATGAGCGATGTACCCCAGGCGGTCTGGAGCCAGCATGCGCCGCCTGCCTGGGCAGTAGCAGCCGGCGTGGCCGGAATTTTCTGGATGCTGCTGCCGGGAAGGCTGGGGCTGGGGCTTACCACAGGTTTTCCCGCCCGCTGGTTGGGGATGATAGCGCTGCTGCCGCTATTTCTGGTCTTTCCGCCTAAACCGGCATCGGGAGAGTTATGGCTGACGGTGCTGGATGTCGGTCAGGGACTCGCGGTAGTGGCACGCACGGAAAATCACGCGCTACTCTACGATACGGGTCCGGGGTTCAGCGCCGAGGCGGATAGCGGAAGCCGCACTATCGTCCCTTTCCTGAGGGGTGAAGGTATAAAGCAGCTTGACGGCATGATCGTGACACATGCCGACACGGACCACAGCGGCGGCGCATTGTCGGTGCTGGAAGCGGTACCGGTGGAATGGCTGGTCTCGTCCTTGAGAGACGATCATCCGATACAGCGAGCCGCTTCCTCGGGGTACCGATGTCGTGCCGGGCAATCGTGGCAGTGGGATGGGATTCGCTTCGATATGCTCCATCCGCTGGAACAGAGTTACAGTGAGCCCAAGCCCAAAACCAACGCATTGAGCTGTGTGCTAAAGATCACCACCGCCCACGGCAGTGTACTGCTGCCCGCCGACATCGAGAAAAAATCCGAGTATCAGTTACTCGCCCGGGACGGCGACGCGCTCTCCTCGACGGTGCTCATCGCGCCCCATCACGGCAATAAAACTTCTTCAACGGAGGGGTTTATAAGCCAGGTGAATCCCAGGCTGGTAATATTCACCGTAGGTTATCGCAACCGCTTCGGGCACCCCAGAGATGAAGTGATGGAGCGCTACCGGTCACTTGGAAGCAGACTGCTGCGCAGTGACGCCGATGGGGCGATACTGCTGCGCTTTGCGGATAATGATTTCGCCGTGGAAACCTCGCGCATGCTGCGACGCCGCTACTGGCAGGATATCCCGCAATATTGACTTAAGGCATTATTGCACTGCTATCAAGCAGGATAATATCTCTGGATTCCACCTTCGTGGATGATATTCCTTTAAACCCTTCCTCGGACAACTGCAAAAACTGAAAAATGCGCGATGAGCTAACAGATAAAGATTCAGGGATTTCTCCGGCTTCTTCTTCCACAACGCTTTCTTCCGGCAGCGGAGGTTGGGATGGATTTTGCTGGCCAGAAGCCGTCGCGACCATGTTTTCCCCCGGCGAAAT
Source organism: Nitrosospira sp. (assembly GCA_039914755.1). Lineage (GTDB taxonomy): Bacteria > Pseudomonadota > Gammaproteobacteria > Burkholderiales > Nitrosomonadaceae > Nitrosospira. Next base: position 7,127 of record JBDSOQ010000176.1, read on the forward strand.
CGAAATACTCGGGCGTGCGCTGGATTTTTGCCATTCACTTTATAAAGACAAATACCTGTCTACCGGCGAGCTGGTTACTCAGCACATCCAGGGCGCAGCATGGGTCCTGGCGTCATTACGGGTAGATAGCGACACGC
>JBDSOQ010000075.1:0-12796 GCA_039914755.1 Nitrosospira sp.
TCCCTGGTACTATATTTTCGAACTGCATGACGATGATAAGCGACAGCACGCCTCCGAATACGTGAACCGCTTTGAGATGAAAAGCGGGCTATATCGCCTCCTGCGCGACTACAATGGTGGCCTTCCCGTTCCGGCGGAGCGCAGCACGGCGTGCATCAAAGACAAATTACGCTTCATGTCCCGCTGCCGTGAATTTGATATTGCCACCGCGCCTGCCCTTCTGAGCGTCGCGAAGGGAAAGATTACGGCAATTGATTGGAACGGGCCGGGCCTCCCGGAGATCGATCTCTTCGTGAAGCCGTTGCATGGTCAGAACGGAAAGAATGCCACGCGCTGGGATTATCTGGGTTCCGGGCAATATCGACGCAACGACGGTAAAAATGCTACCGCGAGCGAGGTGCTTGAATGCTTGCGCCAGGCATCACAACGAAGGGCTTTCCTGGTGCAGCCACGGCTCGTGAATCACAGGGAGATCGCCGATCTCGGCAATGGCACTCTTGCAACGATCCGGGTGATGAGCTGCCGTAATGAGCGGGGTGAATTCGAAGTTACCAATGCGGTTTTTCGCATGGCGCAAAATAGCACCGCCGTTGTCGACAATTTTCACACAGGGGGAATCGCAGCCAATGTGGATATTCATACCGGCGAGTTGGGCAGGGCCACCTGTGGGGCCTGGGGGTCTACCGTGGATGGATGGTATGAGCAGTATTACGAAAATGGCGCGCAGATTCTGGATCGCAAGCTTCCATGCTGGCCTGAGCTGATCGAGCTGGTCCGATATGCCCATGGCAGCGCGTTCTCAGACCAGGTGTTAATCGGCTGGGACGTCGCCCTGCTTGACAACGGACCATGCATGGTCGCAATTAACAAAGCACCGGATTTCGACATGCTCCAGCGGATCGGCAGGGGGCCAGTGGGCAACGAACGGCTGGGAAAACTCCTCGCGTTCAACCTGAGGCGTACTGTCGAGGCCAAGCATCATTCGGTTTAGCAGGGAGTCTGAAGAGTAATGTGCAGCTTCCGTGCAATTCAGAGTCACGACCGTATCTTCGTTCCCTTGGTCGTATCGCAGAAGCCAACCACCACCCGCCGGCGAGAAGCGGTCGCACTTCGGACCGGTTTTGCTATTCCGCACGTCATGATGCAAGTTTCCCATGTTGTTCCCTTTGGGAATGATTTTGGATGGGATTCTGGACGGGATTTTACCGGTCTTCTGGAACAATCAAGGTGATGGATTCGAGTATATTCTCTTGAAACAATCTTGGAACATTATAGGAACTGCAAGGAACTGACATGCGTTACTGGCTAATGAAATCTGAACCGTCCGACGTAAGTATTGACGACCTTGGCGCAATGGATCAACAAACCGTCACCTGGTATGGCGTGCGTAATTACCAGGCACGCAATTTCATGCGCGATCAGATGCGCGTCGGCGATCGGGTTTTTTTCTACCATTCGAGCTGCAAACAACCGGGGATCGCCGGCATTGCCGAGGTTAGCAAACTTGCCTACCCGGACGCTACGCAATTCGATCCCGGCAGTAAATATTTCGATCCGAAAGCGACACCGCAGAGCCCACGCTGGTTCAACGTTGACGTTCGGCTCATCAAAAAGACGCGCCTGGTCAGCATCAAGGAATTACGGGGTTATCCCGAACTGGCCACCCTGCGTATTCTGCAAAAGGGTAGCCGTCTGTCCATTACACCGGTGGATCCGGCAGAATGGGATTTCATTGCGGGAATTTTATAATGAGATGTTTGGGGGGAGGATGCGCCAAACTCGGAAGTAATTTGGAAATTCCGAAGCCTAACACCAATTCCTGCAAAATTTAACGTGGAGTGGTGGCCGGTTTATTTGATATTAGGTGCAGTCGTTGGCTTCTTTGCCGGGCTATTGGGTATCGGCGGTGGATTAATCATCGTCCCGGTACTCACTTTCATTTTCAGTGCGCAACATTTTCCTGCCGACCGCATCCTCCATCTAGCCCTCGGCACTACGATGGCTGCCATCATATTTACTTCGGTTTCCAGCCTTCGTACCCATCATCTTCACGGCGCGGTGAACTGGCGGGTCGTGAAATATATAACGCCGGGAATTGTCGTTGGCACGCTCGGCGGTGCCACGCTGGTGAGCATGCTGCCCAGCCGGATTCTCAGTATTTTTTTTGTTGTGTTCATCTATTTTGCAGCCACCCAGATGCTGCTCAAAATTACGCCCAAGCTCAGCCGTAAGCTCCCCGGACGCGTAGGGATGTTCGCGGCGGGAAGCATAATCGGCACGATTTCGAGCTTTGTCGCGATCGGCGGCGGCTTGTTGACGGTTCCTTTTCTTTCCAGTTGCAATGTCAGGTTGCAACATGCTATCGGCACTGCGGCCGCGGTAGGCTTCCCCATCGCTGTGGCGGGAACCATCGGCTATATCGCTAATGGCATGGCACAATCACAACCGCTGCCGGAATATAGCCTGGGATATGTTTATTTACCGGCGTTGGGATGGGTGGTGCTGGCCAGTACGTTGACCGCGCCGCTAGGCGCGAAAATGACTCATAGCATGCGAACCACGACGCTAAGGAGGATTTTTGTGGTGCTGCTTTATTTGCTGGGAACGAAGATGCTGATTGGGCTTTTTTAGCAGCCTGTCGCGCTCGGCATCAAGCGCCGAATACCAGGCGCTTTAGTGCTTCCTCATATTTTTCAGCAGTTTTTGCGAGAATGTCGGGCGGTAGCGCAGGAGCGGGGGCTTTCTTGTTCCAGTCCCGGGTCTCAAGCCAGTCGCGCACGAACTGCTTGTCATAGCTGGGTGGATTTTTCCCCGGCGCATACTGGTCGGCCGGCCAGAAGCGGGAAGAATCGGGAGTAAGCGCCTCATCTATGAGATAAAGCCTGCCTGCGTCGTCCTGGCCGAATTCAAACTTGGTATCGGCGATAATAATGCCTCTTGTTATCGCATAATTCGCCGCTTCTGTGTACAGAGAGAGTGCCTTTTCGCGTACCTGCGCAGTCAGTTCCTTGCCCAGCAGCTTTTCTGCTTCGGCAAAAGAAATGTTTTCGTCATGCGCTCCCTGCGCAGCTTTGGTCGAAGGCGTAAAGATCGCCCCACCCGGCAGTCTGGCGGCTTCCTGCAACCCGGGGGGAAGTGTAATGCCGCAGATCATGCCGGTTTTTTTGTAATCCTTCCATCCGGAACCCGCGACGTAGCCTCGAACGATGGCTTCTATCCGCAATGGCCTCAGCCGCTTCACCACAAACGCACGGCCGGCTACTTGTTCGCGCTCGCCCTCTGCTACAACAGATTCTGGTGAAATGCCGGTCAGGTGGTTGGGGATTATGTGAGCGAGTTTTTCAAACCAGAAGCCGGATAAAGCGGTCAGCAATCTTCCCTTGCCCGGCACCGGCGTTGGCAGGATCACATCGAATGCGGAAAGCCGGTCAGTCTGTATAATCAACAGCTTGTTTTCATCCACCGCGTAGATGTCGCGTACCTTGCCCCGATGCAAAAGTGACAGGCTTTGTATCGATGCTTCAAATAGTGTGGGCTGATTACTCATGATTGTATTTATTTTATGCGAGGACTATTTTCATATAGCGGCACGATGCTGGCATTCTAGCGATTGCTTGATTTCCAGCGCAAGCTGCAACGCAGCTTCTGTCGTCTCGGCGAGTACGGTATAGTGCCCCATTTTTCGTCCTGGCCGAGCGTCAAGCTTGCCGTACAAGTGTAATTTGACGTTGGGATGCCGCTGCAACTGTTCCCATTCCGGTTCTCCCCGCTGCCATAGATCGCCCAATAAATTCACCATCACCGCCGCCCCATGCATGGCGGTGCTGCCGAGCGGCAGGCCACAAAGTATTCTCACCTGTTGTTCGAACTGGGAGGTGACGCAGGCATCAATGGTGTAATGGCCGCTGTTATGAGGGCGCGGAGCAATTTCATTCACCAGCAACCTGCCATCGGCAAGCACAAAAAATTCCACGCATAATACGCCACGGTAATCGAGCTTCTCCGCGACGCGAACCGCAATTTCACGAGCTTTCTGAACAACAGTCTCCGATACCCTGGCCGGGATGATGCTGACATCGAGTATGCCGTTACGATGCTGGTTCTCCGATACGGGAAAAGTGTTTATTTCGCCATCGAATCCCCGCGATACGATAACCGACACTTCGCACTCCAATGACAACAGTTTCTCCAGGACGCATGCGGTCCCGTTCATTCCGTTCAGCGCATGATCCAGTTCTATAGCGTTTTTTACCCGCACCTGTCCCTTGCCGTCGTAACCGAAACGGCTTACTTTGAGAATACCTGGAAATAATCCGGGGAACAGTTCCGGACGCTTTCGGGGTGATGCCTCATCCAGATCGAGCGATTTATGCAATTCATGTGAATTCTGTATTACCGCATACGGCACGACCCCCAACCCGTTCGCCGCAAGGAAATTTTTTTCAAGAATGCGATCTTGCGCAACCGCTACACTGTTCGCTGCCGGACTGACCACGCAGTGCTCAGCCAGTATTCGAAGGGATTCAGCGGGAACATTCTCGAATTCCGTGGTGACACCCGCGCAGGTGGATGCGAGTTCACCCAGCGCATCGGTGTCGAGATAATCCGCATGCAAATGGCGGTCCGCCACGCTGCTCGATGGGTTCCCTTCGGCTGGATCGAGTACCGTGGCGCGGTAGCCCATGCTCTGCGCAGCCATGATAAACATGCGGCCGAGCTGGCCGCCGCCTAGAAGACCAAGCATCGCTCCCGGCCTGATGCTCATAATTCAGGTAGTGTCGATGCCGAGACCGTTGCTGCCTGAGTTTCGCGAAATGCGGTAAGACGCGTTGCGAGTTTTGTATCTTCCACCGCCAGCAGCGCAACGGCAAACAATGCCGCGTTGGATGCACCCGAATCGCCTATGGCGAAGGTGGCAACAGGGATGCCCTTGGGCATCTGCACAATGGAAAGAAGCGAATCCAGCCCTTTAAGCTGCCTGGAGGTAACCGGTACACCCAGCACCGGAAGAATAGTTTTGGCGGCAATCATACCAGGGAGATGGGCCGCGCCGCCCGCGCCGGCAATAATACACTTGAGCCCACGCTTGACCGCGGTTTCCGCATACTCGAACATGCGATCCGGGGTACGGTGAGCGGAAACCACCTCGGCCTCGTAAGGTACATTAAACTCACTCAATATATCGGCTGCATGCTTCATGACTTCCCAATCGCTACTGCTACCCATTATTACGCCAACCACGGGGTTGTTCATTTAATGACCTTTATTTCAACCTAAATCCGGTAGTTTGATATGAAATATCGTTATTAATCATGACACTGATCTATTAAATGAGCGGTCAACCACAGGATTCAGGTTCACTCGCGGAGACGCGTTTTTCTGGATGTCGCGTCTTCCCGATCCTCCAGGTCTTCCAGGTAGGGATAACGCACATGCCCAAAACGGATGACCAGAACCGCCAACGCGACCAGCACAATCGAGGCGGAGACACCGAGCAGCCTCATATTATCCATCTCCTTGATATCCACTATCACATATCGCGCCATCGCCACCATTGCGATGTAAAGAGGGAATCGTACCGGCAGCTTGCCGGACTCGAAATATAGCCCCACCATGGTCAGGATTTCAAGATAGAGAAACATCAGCAGCAGATCGGCAAGCGTAACTCTGGCGTTGTGCACCATCAGCATGGTTTCCTGATAACCTGCGAATATCGTGGCCAACGCGATAACGATGAGTCCCGCGGCTTCAAAGAGTCGAAGTATCCGACGGGAATAAATAGTGGTGTGGGGATTCAGCATTTTATTTTTCTGTCAGGAATTGCCGGCAATCGAAACCAATACTACCTCTTCCGGATGACAATTCCAATTTCGGACATCAATTTCGATTGAAGTGGGCGGCCGTTATTACAGGCTCCTCTACGGCTTTCCGCGGTATTTCAACCCTTCAAACTCAACAGTAGTGCACTATCCACCCAGCCGGTGACAGGCAGATTCCCCTCTAATACAGTGAATGGTTGCGCCGGTTCGCCCATATCCGACAATACCATTGCCGCTCCGCTAAAATCCTGCAGGCGAGTGTAATCGCTGATGGTGATTATCGTATCGAGCCCTGCAGCGAGCGATGCTCTCAGCCCGTTTTCGGAATCTTCTATTGCCACGCATTGTTGTGCCGGCAATCCCAGTTGGTCAAGCACCCAGTGATAAATATCCGGTTCGGGTTTTTTTCCGGGAACAATATCTCCTGCCCCAATAACGTCGAACCAACCGGGGGAATCCTCCCCTAACGTAGATTTTAAAAGCGCGGTTACGTTTTCCGGTGTCGTGGTAGTCGCGATAGCGATTTTTATATTGGTATCGCGCAAGTGATGAATCAGACGAGCCACACCGTGACGTAGCGGAATTCCGCCGCTTTCGAGCAAATTCACATAATGCTTCGTTTTCACCTTATGCAAGCTGGCTATCCAGTCATCCAGTCCGCTTCTGCCCAGTTCCGCAGGCGCATGGCTTTCCATGAAATGCCGAATGCGCTCTTTTCCGCCTGTGATAGCCAGCAGTTCACCATAGAGTTCGACTTCCCATTTCCAGTCGAGGCCGAACTCTTCGAACGCGGCATTGAAAGCGAGACGATGCCCGTCACGCTCGGTATCAGCCAATGTGCCATCAACGTCAAACAGTACCGCACGAAGCACGCTATTCATCGCCACCTTTACCTCCACCTTATCGCTTATTTTCGATATTCTTTACCATGGCACGACATATTTCAATCATCGCGCTGCGCGGCACAACTGGCGCGCTGCAACCGATCCGCTATCGCCATCCAGCCTGGTTTATCCGGGGGCACTTCCACCAGCAAGCGGTCGAACCGTTCGTGGTCGAACCGACGCAACGTTCCATATAAAAGACGACCGTATCCCGCCGGTTCAGCAGGCATGGAAAAATGAACGATGTTTTTGTTTTCGGCGCGATCCATTTGCTGGTCCGACCATGCTATTACGGCAACGCGCAACCCTTTTGCCGCGAGTTGGAGAGCGCGGTAGGATAATAGTCTCGAAGGCCAGAGCTCCAATGGCGTTTCCGGCGCATAGTGAGACTTGAGCGCACCGGGCACGCGTACAGCGCGCTTCTCTTGTCCGGATAGCATCACTCTGCCTTTCAATACCTCTGCCAGTGCCGGCAACGGTGTGCCACCCGACCGCAATATGACGGCCATCTCGCCATCAAAGCCGACAATTGTGCTTTCCAGGCCAACTCGGCATGGACCGCCATCCAAAATCATATCTACCGACTCACCCAGCTCTTCCCGCACATGAGCCGCCGTTGTGGGGCTGATACGTCCAAACCGGTTGGCAGACGGTGCGGCAAGCGCTGTCTTCGGCCCCAGTGCATTCAATAAGGCAAGCGCGACAGGGTGATCCGGCACTCGCAATCCAACCGTATCCTGACCTCCCGTTACACTTTCCGGCACCTGTGGGCTGCGTCGCAATATCAAAGTCAGCGGTCCCGGCCAGAAGTGTTCGGCCAGTTGCCAAGCTTGTTCTGGCACTTCCTGCGTCCAGCGTTGCAAGCCGGATGAGCCCGCAAGATGAACAATGAGCGGGTGATCCACAGGCCGTTTTTTGATCTCGAATATGCGTCGCACGGCGGAAGGGCTTGAGATATCCGCCCCAAGCCCGTAAACCGTTTCCGTCGGGAAGGCCACGACTCCGCCTGCGTTTAGCAGCGCAGCAGCGGCAGCAATCCGACTATGTGACTGCGGCGTTATCATCTACGCGTCATCTGCGCCGACAGCACGGCATGATCGGAAATTTTTGACCAGGGATGACCCTGATGCACCTGGGCCTTCTCGATGTGAAAACCGCGCACATAGATGCGGTCGAGACGAAATAGCGGTAATATAGAGGGAAAACTGCGCGCCACTCTCCCCCCCGTTAGTTCGAATGCTTCTATCAGGTCAAGCCGTTTAACCAGAACCCCGCTGGCCAATTCACGCCAATCATTGAAATCTCCGGCAATGACCAAGGGTGCATGCTTCGGAACCAGCCGCTCGATTTGCTGTTCCAGCGCTTGTAATTGCTGTGATTGTCCGCGCTTGAACAGTCCCAGGTGAACGCATATGCAATGCAGGTTTTCCGGCCACTTGGGAAGAACGATCTCGCAATGCAGCAGGCCACGGCTCTCGAAACGATGCGCGGAAACATCCATGTTATCCCAGCGCACGATGGGATAACGGCTCAAGATAGCATTGCCGTGATGTCCTTCATCGTACACGGCATTTTTTCCATATGCGAAATCCGACCAGATCGAGTCCGCCAGAAACTCATATTGAGGATTGTGGGGCCAGTTGTCGAAACGCGCTGCGTGTCCCTTGTGCTGGCCGACCACTTCCTGCAAAAAAATGATATCCGCATTAAGCGCGCGCAAATTGTCGCGCAGTTGATGCACCATCATGCGCCGATTAAAATGAGAAAAACCTTTGTGAATGTTATAGGTCGCGATATGCAGCGTATTGAGCATAGGGTGAACGTCAGCTTATCCCGGAAAATCGATATGCATGCTACCCGCGGATATCCGTTTCCGGTCCCCTGGAGAAATCGTATTTTTTCATTATATTGAAACCTCCAGCATCCGTTCCAACGCCAATTTTGCAAGTACCGCTTCGGCAGCCGGCACCTTGATCTGATTCACCACTTTGTCCCCGATGAGGTTTTCCAACGTCCACGCCAGATGTTGTGGATCGATGCGGGCCATGGTGGAGCACATGCAGATTGTCGAGGCCATGAACTGCACTGTTTTCCCTTCGGGTTTGAACTCCTCCGCGATACGGCTTACCAGATTCAGCTCGGTACCCACCAGCCAGCTGGTTCCCGCCTCCGCTTCGCGGATGGTCTTGATGATGTACTCGGTAGAACCGACAAAATCGGAATTTTTACATACCTCGAAACTGCATTCCGGATGTGAAATCACTTTTCCATCCGGATGCTGATTGCGGAATCGCAGTATGTGCTGCGGCTGAAACATCTGATGCACCGAACAATGCCCCTTCCATAGCAGGATTTTTGCTTTCCTGATTTGCTCCGGTGTAAGCCCGCCCAGCGGCTCATCAAAATCCCAAACCACCATCTCGTCCAGTGGGACCCCCAGCTTGTGGCCGCTCCAGCGGCCCAGATGCTGGTCCGGAAAAAATAGCACTTTTTCTCGGCGCGAAAAGGACCACTCCAGAATCTTTGTCGCATTACTGGAAGTGCAGACGATGCCGCCGTGCTCGCCGCAAAAGGCTTTAAGATCAGCGGCCGAATTAATATAGGTCACGGGCGTGACCGCCTCATCAGGGTCAAGCACTTCCGACAACTCGCGCCAGGCACGTTCCACCTTGGAAAGACTTGCCATATCCGCCATCGAGCAACCGGCTGCGAGATCGGGCAGGATGGTAACCTGCTCCGGCTTGGAAAGAACATCCGCGACTTCAGCCATGAAATGGACGCCACAAAATACCAGATAATCCGCATCTGTTTCCACGGCAAGGCGCGACAGCTTCAGGGAATCGCCGGTGAGATCGGCATGCTTATAAACATCCGCACGCTGATAATGATGGGCGAGTATTACGACGCGCTTTCCGAGTGCGGCTTTAGCCTCCACAATGCGCTGCGCGCAGTCGTCATCTTTCAAGTTATCGAAACGTTCAAATGCAATAGCTTCCGCTGGCATGGCTGCTCCTGTTTTTTTTCCTCAAGAAACGGTTAGACAATCTCTAATAGGACCTGCGCAGGTCGCTTATCAAGACGTTGGCAACTGCAATGCAATCGAGCTGTTAAAGCCGGATGATTCACAAGTATATGATGAGGCCGTTGACGCGATCCATCTGCACAGGGCATTCATTTTTTAGTTACATCTCATCCTGGGCGCTATTTTGCCAAGATCATGCTCCAGCACGCTGCCGGCAAACCCGGGCAGCTATCCAAAGGCGGCCCGGCAAATACTTTATCAGACCAATATCCTGACTACCGGTTCTACCAGGCTCCAGGTATGGATTTTTTTCTCTGCGATTATTTCTGTCGCTTTTTATCCGAAGCCAGCTTTCGTATCGCCTCCGCGTTGGTCGGAGAAAAAACCTTTTCCACTGCTTTCTCCCATGGAAACCAGGCAAAACGCAGATGCTCTCTTGCTGCCAGCGAGACCGGAACCCACTCTGGCACGAGCAGGCCAAAAACATGTTCGGTATTGTGCGTCACCTCCGGTGCATACCGCCAGCGCCATTCCTCATAAATCTCGTATTCGTTCTGAATGTTCCAGTCGGTCAACTCGTAGCAACCAGCATCCAGTCCGGTTTCCTCAGCCACTTCACGCGCTGCCGTTTGCAGAAGCGTTTCGCCTTGATTCTGACTCCCCGTAACCGATTGCCAATACCCGGGATGATCCGCCCTCTCCAGCAACAGAACCTGCCTGTCCGGCGTGTGGATAATTACCAGGACGGAAATCGGTGTCTTATAAATTTTCACCGCGAAGATTTCGCAAGAAATAGAGATTGGAAAATTGCTCCGGCTCTGCGGAGCGCATTGTTTTCAATCCGGATCTCCGCTGACTACGCGCCAGGATTTTACTTTTGGCGCTTACGGCTTACATATTGCGAAGCTTGATGTGCAATTCCCGCAACTGCTTTTCACCCACCGTACTGGGCGCATGCGTCAACAGGCATTGTGCGCGCTGCGTCTTCGGAAAAGCAATGACATCACGGATTGATTCGGAACCCGTCATCATCGCAACGATACGATCGAGTCCAAATGCAATGCCGCCATGCGGTGGCGCACCATATTGCAATGCTTCCAGCAGAAAACCAAATTTCTCACGTGCCTCATCGGCACCGATATCGAGCGCGCGGAATACCTTTGACTGTACTTCCTGGCGATGGATACGCACTGAACCACCGCCAATTTCCGAGCCATTCAACACCATATCGTACGCCCTGGATAATGCATTTCCGGGATCGCTCTCCAGCAGGTCTTCGTGGCCGTCCGCGGGAGAAGTAAACGGATGATGCAAGGCTTTCCAGCGGTTTTCTTCCTCATCGCGCTCGAACATGGGAAAATCGACTACCCATAAAGGCTTCCAACCGGATTCGGCAAGTCCACGGTCATGCCCGACCTTGGCGCGCAACGCACCAAGCGCCTCATTCACCACCTGGGCCTTGTCCGCACCGAAGAATATGAGATCGCCATCTTCCGCGTCCGTACGCTCCAGGATAACTTGTATCACTGCCTCTGGCAGAAACTTCAGTATCGGCGACTGCAGGCCTTCAAGACCTTTTTCCAGCGCGTTGACTTTGATATATGCGAGTCCCTTCGCCCCATATATTGCTGCGAAACTGGTGTAGTCATCTATTTCCTTGCGGGATAATGTCCCACCCGCCGGTACCCGAAGCGCAGCCACTCGGCCCCCGGTTTTAAGGGCAGCTTCGCGGAAGACCTTGAATTCCACATCCCGCATCACATCGGTAAGCTCGGTCAGAACCAGCGAGACGCGCAAATCCGGCTTGTCAGAGCCGTACCGGGACATCGCTTCTCCATAAGCCAGGCGCGGGAAGGGACTTGGCAGATCAATATTCATTGTGTTTTTGAATATTCTGCAAATCATCTCTTCCATCAGCGCCATGATCTGGGCTTCATTCAGGAAAGACGTCTCGATATCGATCTGGGTGAATTCGGGCTGGCGATCGGCGCGCAAATCTTCATCGCGAAAGCATTTAGTGATCTGGTAGTAACGGTCGAATCCGGCGACCATCAGGAGTTGCTTGAACAACTGCGGCGATTGCGGAAGCGCAAAAAAATGCCCCGTGTTGACACGGGACGGCACCAGGTAATCCCGCGCACCCTCGGGCGTGGATTTGGTCAGCATCGGTGTTTCAACATCGATGAAGCCGTGCTGGTCGAGAAATACGCGGACCGCCATCGCCACCTTGTAGCGCAATCGCAGGTTTTCCTGCATTTTCGGACGTCGCAGATCGAGATAGCGATGTTCCAGACGCACGGCTTCACTCAGGTTTTCGTCATCCATCAGAAACGGTGGCGTAAGCGAAGCATTGAGTATCTCAATGGACTGTACCAGCACCTCAATTTCGCCACTGACGAGGTCGGGGTTGACTGTGCCGGTCGGACGGGGCCTCACCGTGCCGGTAACTCGGAGTACGAACTCGTTGCGAATTTTCTCCGCGCTTTGAAAAGCGGGCGCATTGTCGGGGTCGCATACCACCTGCACCAACCCCTCGCGGTCTCGCAGATCAATGAATATGACGCCACCATGGTCGCGACGGCGATGCACCCAGCCATAGAGGGTGACATTCTGCTTCAGATATTTGGCATCAATGAGGCCGCAGTAGTCAGTACGCATGACAGCTCTGTAATTGGGGGAATAAGAAATCAGGATTTGTCGCTCGAAGCGGAACTGGCAGCGCCGCTGCCATGCAGCAGCGCTGCCTGTGATTGATTCGCGTCTTTTTTACCATTGCTGGGTGCGACGACACCCATGGAAATAATATATTTCAATGCCGCATCCACACTCATGTCGAGTTCGATCACATCGCTTTTTGGCATCATCAGGAAGAACCCCGAAGTAGGGTTGGGTGTAGTCGGCACATAGACGCTCACATATTCGCCCTTGAGATGATTGGCCACATCGCCGCCCGGATGTCCAGTCATGAACGCGATCGTCCACGAGCCCTTACGGGGATATTGCACCAGCAATGCCTTGCGGAACGCCTCTCCCTGGCTGGAAAATAGCGTATCGCTGACTTGCTTGACCCC
>JBDSOQ010000171.1:0-10062 GCA_039914755.1 Nitrosospira sp.
TCTTCCTGATTGATCACTTCCAGTTCCTGCAACAACTCCCTCTGACGCGCGGTGAGCTTGACCGGGGTCTCCACCACCACATGACACAATAGATCGCCCTGGTTATTGCTGCGCACACCTTTGATGCCCTTGCCGCGTAACCGGAATATTTTCCCACTCTGAGTTTCAGCGGGAATCCTGATTTTGGCGTGGCCGTCGAGCGTAGGAATTTCGATTTCCCCCCCGAGCGCGGCAGTGGTAAAGCTTATGGGCATTTCGCAGTGCAGATCGTTGTGGTCGCGCTGAAAGACGGAATGAGGAGAGAGATGGATAACGACATACAAATCCCCCGGAGGGCCATTATTGACCCCGGCTTCACCCTCCCCAGATAAACGGATACGGTCGCCTTCATCCACTCCGGCAGGAATCTTTACCGATAGGGTCTTATTGTGCTTGACGCGTCCCGAACCGCCGCACGTAACGCATGGGCTCGAGATAAATTTCCCGCTTCCATGGCATTTGGGACAGGTTTGCTGAATCGAGAAAAACCCTTGCTGCATCCTGACTTGGCCGTGGCCATTGCAGGTAGGGCATGTAACGGGTGAAGTGCCGGGCTTGGCGCCATTCCCATGACAGGTCCCGCACGCATCCATCGTCGGGATGCGGATCTTTGTTTCGGTTCCGCGTGCCGCCTGTTCCAGCGAAATTTCCAGGTTATAGCGCAAATCCGCGCCGCGATAGACGTTGGCTTGTCCTCCGCGCCCCCCGAAGAGATCGCCGAATATATCGCCGAATGCGTCGGAAAATCCCTGGGCGCCCGCTCCCGCCATATTGGGATCTACGCCGGCGTGGCCATGCTGGTCGTATGCCGCGCGCTTCTTCGAGTCCGTCAGTATTTCGTAGGCTTCCTTGGCCTCCTTGAAATGCTCTTCCGATTTGGGATTATCCGGATTGCGGTCCGGATGATGTTTCATCGCCAGTTTGCGATAGGCTTTTTTTATATCCTCTTCGCTGCTGTCGCGGTTAACACCCAGAACTTCATAGTAATCGCGTTTGTTCATGTCAGTTTTAATGGAAAATCGGAAGTGCGGAGACGATTGCCGATACTGCTTTGCCTATTCCCGTAATAGGCAAAACGCAGAATGCAGAAGAATGGCTCTCCGCATCTCTGCGCTTTGACGTTTTCTGGTGCCTACTTATTTCTTGTTCTTGACTTCTTCAAACTCAGCATCTACTACCTCGCCTTCAACAGGCTTTTCGCCTCCACCATGTGAAGCGTGCTCCGCACCCGGCTGAGCCTGCTGGCCCTGCTCTTGCGAATACATCTTCTCCGCCAGTTTATGCGAAACCTCGGCCAGCGCCTGAGTCTTGGCCTCGATGACATCCTTGTTATCCGATTTCAGCGCATCCTCCGCATCCTTCAGCGCACCTTCTATTTTGGATTTTTCATCGGCATCCAGTTTTTCGCCATGCTCTTTCAATGTTTTTCTCACCGAATGGATCATGGCGTCACACTGGTTGCGGGCGGTGACCAGTTCCAGTGTTTTATGATCCTCTTCGGCATGCGCCTCCGCATCTTTGACCATGCGCTGTACTTCCTCATCCGAGAGGCCGGAGCTTGCCTGAATCTTGATCTTATTTTCCTTCCCCGTCGCCTTATCCTTGGCGGATACGTGCAGTATGCCGTTTGAATCGATATCGAATGCCACCTCGATTTGCGGCATGCCGCGCGGTGACGGTGGAATATCGCTCAGATTGAATTGACCGAGGCTCTTGTTACCGGACGCCATCTCGCGCTCACCTTGCAGTACATGAATGGTCACGGCAGTCTGATTTTCCTCGGCCGTCGAAAACACCTGTTGTGCCTTGGTCGGAATGGTGGTGTTTTTCTGAATCAACTTGGTCATCACACCGCCCAGCGTTTCGATGCCCAACGATAACGGGGTAACATCCAGCAGCAGCACGTCCTTGACCGAACCCTGCAACACACCGCCTTGAATGGCCGCGCCGACCGCAACCGCTTCGTCCGGATTGACGTCCTTGCGCGGTTCCTTGCCGAAAATTTCCCTGACCTTATCCTGAACCTTGGGCATACGGCTCTGCCCGCCCACCAGAATAACGTCATCGATATCGGAAGTCTTTACCCCGGCGTCCTTGATTGCAATCCGGCAAGGTTCCATGGTCCGGTCGATCAACTCTTCCACCAGGCTTTCCAGCTTCGCCCGGGTAATTCTCACCGCGAGATGTTTCGGTCCCGAAGCATCCGCCGTAATGTAGGGCAGGTTGACCTCCGTTTGCTGACTGGATGAAAGTTCAATTTTGGCTTTTTCCGCCGAATCCTTTAGCCGTTGCAGCGCGAGCATGTCTTTTTTCAGATCTATGCCGGTTTCCTTCCTGAATTCATCCACCAGGTATTCGATGATGCGCGAGTCGAAATCCTCGCCGCCCAGGAAGGTATCTCCGTTCGTGGCCAATACTTCAAACTGGTGCTCTCCCTCCACTTCCGCGATTTCGATAATGGAAATATCGAAAGTGCCACCGCCCAGATCGTACACGGCGATCTTGCGGTCACCCTCTTTTTTATCCATGCCGAAAGCCAGGGCTGCTGCAGTCGGTTCATTGATGATGCGCTTGACTTCCAGGCCGGCGATGCGTCCCGCGTCTTTTGTCGCTTGACGCTGGGAATCGTTGAAATAGGCAGGAACGGTAATAACGGCTTCAGTAACCGGTTCACCCAGATAATCCTCCGCGGTCTTTTTCATTTTTATCAACACCTGTGCCGATATCTCCGGCGGGGCGATCTTCTTGCCGCGCACCTCTATCCAGGCGTCATTGTTGTCGGCCTTGACAATGCTGTAAGGCACCATTTTGATATCCTTTTGCACCATCTCCTCGTTGAACCGGCGCCCAATCAGGCGTTTCACCGCGAACAACGTGTTCTTGGGGTTAGTGACCGCCTGACGTTTGGCTGAAGCACCCACCAGAATTTCGCCATCTTCCGTGTAGGCGACAATGGACGGTGTTGTACGAGCGCCCTCTGAATTTTCTATGACCTTGGGCTTGCCGTTTTCGATGACAGCCACACATGAGTTCGTGGTGCCGAGGTCAATGCCGATAATTTTTCCCATGATTTGGATCCTTGTTAGTAGTTGGTATCGAATATTCGACTATGCAAAATATTCAGCTGTGCAGAAAATGGGGATCAAGATTGTAATTTCAAGTCTCTCCGGCCTTGGAAACAGACACTAATGCCGGTCGAATCACCCGGTCGTTCAAAACGTAACCTTTCTGCATCACCTGTACTACCGTATTGGGGGCGAGATCGGAATTTACCGTACACATAGCCTGATGCAGATGCGGATCAAATTTCGCACCTTCCGGATTGATCACCTTGATATTGAATTTTTCGAAAGCGGCAGTCAGTTGCTTTAGCGTCAATTCCATCCCGCTCTTGAAATTCTCGACCGTCGCGTTTTCTACCGCCAACGCGGCTTCCAGGCTGTCCATCACCGCGAGCAGTTCAGTGGAAAAGTTCTCTACTGCATATTTATGGGCGCTGGCAATGTCTATTTGCGCGCGCTTTCTTATATTCTCCGCATCCGCCTTGGCGCGCAGCCACGCATCATGATGCTCCTCCGCATCGAGCTCGGCTTTTTTCAGTAACTGTTCCAGGCTCGGCATCGATTCGGTCGCCGGTTCCGATGTCTTGTCCTCGTTGACTTTGGCTTCGGACGCACTTCTTTCATCCGTCGCTGCAGTCAGTTCCGTCGGGTCTGATTGGGGTCGATTCAACTCCGTCATGGCGCTTCTCCTAATTTCGTTCATCACTATATCGGGATAGTTTTTTCAATTTCAAGCTCTGGCAGTCTGTCGGACTTAAAGGAAATCGGCTGCGATGCTTCAACCCCGGCAGGCTGCTGGAGAATATCACGGCAGGCTGAGCAAGACCGCGGTTGGATATGTTGCTGAAAGACCGGAATAGCCTCACGGACGCTACGCCCGCCTTGTACCTGCGGCTTGTACCCATTCGCCAGGCTGAAGATCGAAAAACCCGCGCTCAAGAATCAGTTGTCTTCAATGCCGATTTTTCGGGCCAGCGCAACGGCATCGCCAATATAATTCTGTGGCATCATTTTGCGTAAGCGTATTTTTTCGCTTTCCGGCAGCGTGAGACCATCGATAAATTTGTGCAACGTCTCTTTATTGATACCGTCTTTGCCGCGAGTCAACTCTTTCAACTGCTCATACGAATCCGATATGCCATGGCGGCGCATTACGGTCTGGATCGGCTCGGCCAAGACTTCCCAGGCATTTTCCAGATCTTCCATCAAACGTTCCGGATTGACTTCCAGCTTGCTCAATCCGTTGCTGCAGGAGCCATATGCCAGCAATGTGTGCCCCAACGCCACCCCCATATTGCGAAGCACAGTGGAGTCCGTCAAATCACGCTGCCAGCGGGATATCGGAAGCTTCTCGCTCAAATGGCGCAACAAGGCGTTGGCGATGCCGAGATTGCCTTCGGAGTTTTCGAAATCTATCGGATTGACCTTGTGCGGCATCGTTGATGAGCCAATTTCACCTTCTCTGGTTTTTTGCTTGAAGTAGGCAAGAGAGATATACCCCCACATGTCGCGATTAAAATCCAGCAGCACCGTGTTGACACGCGCATAGGCGTCAAACAACTCCGCCATTGCGTCGTGCGGTTCGATCTGCGTGGTGTAGGGGTTGAATTTCAGGCCCAATTTTTCTACGAACTCCTGCGCGAATTGTTCCCAGCCGAAAGCGGGGTATGAAGCGAGATGGGCGTTGAAGTTACCTACCGCGCCATTGATTTTTCCAAGTATGGCCACGCCCGCCAGCCGTTCACGCGCCCGCAACAGGCGATATGCGAAATTGGCAAGCTCCTTGCCAACTGTAGTGGGGGTGGCGGGTTGCCCATGCGTTCGGGCAAGCATGGGCGTATCAGCCATTGCATGCGCCATCTGTATGAGCCTGCCTATGATTTTTTCCAATGCAGGCAGCATCACCTTGTCGCGGCTGTGCATCAGCATCAATCCGTGAGAGAGATTATTGATGTCTTCCGACGTACAAGCAAAATGGATGAATTGCGCGATACGCGCGGCCTCGGCATTCTTTATCAGATGCTCTCTGAGCCAGTACTCGACCGCTTTGACGTCGTGATTGGTTCTTGCCTCGATGAATTTGACCGCGTCCGCGTCGGTTTCGGAAAAATTCGTCGCGAGAGCATCAAGCTGTGCAATGGTGGCGGGAGAAAATGGCGGGGCCTCGGCGATGCCTGGTGCGTTGCTCAAGGCCTTGAGCCATTCTATTTCCAACTGGACACGGTACCGGATCAGCGCAAACTCGCTGAAGTACGGCCTCAGGTCTGCGACCTTTGCGCTATAACGCCCATCCAGGGGAGAGAGTGCGGTGAGAAAAGATGAATTCATGTTCTGTTTCCGGGTTATTGTCACCGGTAGGGCATTCTAGCAGCCTGTCGGACTTAAAGGAAATCGGCTGCAAAAGCGGCTGGCCGGTTTGTATCGACCTTCAAAATCCTCAAAATCCGCCCTCACCCGGTCACTTCTTCGCTGCGACTCTTCAAGCCCGACAGGCTGCCGGCATAGGCACTCGGCCAGACTATGCACCGCGCTGCGGAAAGCCGATATAATGCCTTTTGATAATTCCCCTCAAGGCTGATCATGAAGCTTATCGGATCGCTCACGAGTCCTTACGTTCGCAAGACGCGCATCGTTCTGGCTGAAAAACATATTGGTTACACTTTTGAGCTGGAAGCGCCCTGGAACGCGGATAGTCACGTATCGGATCACAACCCGCTTGGAAAAGTGCCGGTGCTGATTATGGACGACGGCACCAGCCTGTTCGACTCGCGCGTGATTGTCGAGTATCTCGATAGCGTCAATCCGGTATCTCGTTTACTTCCTGAATCCAACCGGCGCAGAATCATGGTAAAGCGCTGGGAGGCGTTAGCGGATGGTATTTGCGACGCTGCCGCCGCGATGTTTCTCGAACGTAAACGGAATGACGCGCACCAAAGCGCTGAGTGGATTTCCCGCCAGCAGAAAAAAGTGATACGGGGTCTGGAAACGGCTGCTCATGAACTGAGCGATAAAAAATGGTGCGACGGTAACGTTTATACGCTGGGCGATATTGCATTAGGATGCGCGCTGGGTTACCTGGCTTTTCGATTTCCTATAATCGACTGGCGCGATACCTTTCCCAATCTTGCCGAGCTTTCCGACCGGCTGGAAAAGCGCCCTGCCTTCATGGAGACAGTTCCGGTAGCCTGATAAATGGCTCGGGGAATCCTTATTCGCGCTCCCTCGCCTGTTCGTCTGTAATTATCCCTCCCCCAAGACATACCTTGCTCTCATAAACCACCACGGATTGTCCCGGTGTCACAGCCCACTGCGGCTGAGCAAATTCGATTTCGCATTTGCTGTAATCGACATATGCGATTGCACAGGGCGCATCAGCCTGGCGATAACGGGTCTTGGCAGCATAAACCCAGTTGCAATGGGGCGCACGGCCACTTATCCATGCCAGTTCGGCTGCGGTAAGCGAGGGCTTGAATAAATCGGGATGATCGTGACCCTGCACCACGATCAGGACATTCCGCGCTATATCCTTGTCCGCAACGAACCAGGGTTGACCACCCCCCTCTCTTGTTCCGCCAATGCCCAATCCCTGCCGCTGGCCGATGGTGTAGTACATCAAGCCGGTGTGCTCGCCCATGACGTTGCCAGCCGGCGTCTTTATCTCGCCCGGTTCATGCGGCAAGTAGCGATGGAGAAACTCCCTGAAAGGCCGTTCACCGATAAAACAAATCCCCGTACTGTCCTTCTTGGAAAAATTGGGTAGTTTGTAATCTCTGGCGATCTGGCGTACGTCGCGCTTGTAAAGATGGCCGATCGGAAACAGGCTTTGGGATAACTGCGCCTGATTCAAACGATAAAGAAAATAGCTCTGGTCCTTGGTTCCGTCTTCACCTTTCAGCAACTGGAACATCCCGTTTTTTTCTTGCACCTGGGCATAATGACCGGTAGCGATAACGTCGGCGCCAAGCCCGGCAGCGTGTTCAAGAAATGCCTTGAACTTGATCTCGGCATTACATAACACATCCGGATTGGGCGTTCTCCCGGCCTGGTATTCCGCCAGGAAGTGGCTGAATACCCGCTCCTTGTACTCGGCCGAAAAATTTACCGCTTCCAGCGGAATCCCGATGATATCCGCAACCGACGCGGCGTCGATCAAATCCTGGCGGGACGAGCAGTATTGGTCGGTGTCGTCATCTTCCCAATTCTTCATGAAGAGACCGACTACGTCGTAACCCTGTTGTTTCAACAACAAAGCGGCGACAGACGAATCAACTCCGCCAGACATGCCAACGACTACGCGTATTTTGCTCATGGTTTAAACCTAAACCCGGCCGTCGGACGCGTATGCGTGTGAAAGGATTTCCAGTGGATAATGCTTTCCCGCCAAGTGGTCTTCGATGCATTTCATGACTAACGGACTGCGATGGCAATAGATCGTCTCGCGGATTTCCTCAATGCCGAACCACCCCGCACGCACTATACCCGTGTCCAATGCCCGATCCGGATCAAAATCGACGACGGAACCGTTAAAAGCAAAACGAATGAAGGTAATGTCGTCCGCCTCCGAGTGCCAGTGATATATACCCAGGACCGATTGTGGAACAAATGTGTAGCCTGTTTCCTCCAGGGTTTCCCGAATTGCGCCCTGAATGATCGATTCACCCGGCTCCAGATGGCCCGCCGGTTGGTTGAACAGTAAACCGCTACCCGTTTGTTCCTCGACAAGCAGGTATTTTCCTTCTCTTTCGACGATTGCTGCAACGGTGACGTTGGGTTTCCAGATCATAATCTTTAAACTTCGTTTATTGGAAAAATCGAATGCAAGGATATATCGCAGCCGGCATTCTAGCGCCCTGACCAGGGGAAAGAAACAGGAAGTGGGATAGCACTGCTCTCTGACGAGCCTGGCTATTTTTACATAGGTTCGGAAATATCGCTGTTAACGATTTTTCCGAGAAATCGTTTTCTGTGAAATCGAACCGATATCGATGCTATCAGCATATACCCGGCTGAGATAATGCGGGTAACCCGGCGCTGCAATCCGTACGCTCTGTCACATTCGCCGAGTAGCGTCGATTCCCGGTTCCAGGCGAAATAAAGCATGTTGGCGCTTCTCTTCCAAACCCGGGTAAAATGTAGGGGTTTGACTAACCGGTTTTCCGTTTACTCGTTTACTCTCTACGACAGACTCCGCCGCCAACCGTTACCACCACCGAAACACTCATATTGGAGAAACCATGTACCAGCACATCAAGACGCCAGCCGAAGGCACGAAAATCCGCGTAAACGCTGATTTTTCCCTGAGTGTGCCGGATAACCCCGTTATTCCATTTATAGAAGGCGATGGTATCGGCGTGGATATCACGCCGGTAATGAAGGATGTGGTGGATGCCGCGGTAAGTCGCGCTTATGGCGGCAGGCGCAAGATTACGTGGATGGAGATTTATGCTGGCGAAAAAGCTACTCGTATTTATGGTGAAAACGTCTGGTTGCCAGATGAAACACTGCAAGCCGCGGCGGAATATGCGGTTTCCATCAAGGGGCCGCTGACCACCCCGGTAGGCGGGGGTATTCGCTCAATTAACGTCGCTTTGCGGCAGGAACTTGATTTATACCTATGCCTGCGTCCTGTACGCTATTTTCAGGGTGTACCCAGTCCGTTAAAGAATCCGGAAAAAACCGATATGATAATTTTCCGCGAAAATTCGGAAGACATTTATGCAGGCATTGAATGGGAAGCCGAGTCGGAAAATGCGAAAAAGATAATCAATTTTTTAACGGCGGAAATGGGTGTAACCAAAATACGCTTCCCGCAAACATCGGGAATCGGTATCAAGCCCGTCTCCAGGGAGGGCACCCAGCGACTGGTGCGCAAGGCAATACAGTACGCAATCGACAATAAGCGGCCCTCCGTAACCCTCGTGCACAAGGGTAATATAATGAAATACACCGAGGGCGCTTTCAAAAACTGGGGCTATGAACTGGCTGCAAGGGAATTCAAGGCCAGCCTGCTCGATGGCGGCCCGTGGATGAAGCTGCCAGAGGATAAAGGAGGCGTCATAATCAAGGACGTGATTGCGGATGCTTTTTTGCAACAGATCCTGCTGCGTCCCGAGGAATACGATGTCATCGCCACGCTGAACCTGAACGGCGACTATATTTCCGACGCGTTGGCGGCGCAAGTGGGTGGCATCGGCATAGCCCCCGGAGCAAACCTCAGCGACTCGATTGCAATTTTCGAGGCAACGCATGGCACCGCGCCAAAATATGCAGGCAAGGATCAGGTTAATCCGGGGTCGATCATACTATCCGCGGAGATGATGCTGAGGCATATGGGCTGGATCGAGGCTGCGGACCTGATTATCGAGGCGATCGAGAAAACGATCCAGGATAAAATTGTGACTTATGACTTTGCGCGTCAGATGACCCATGCGCGGAAGGTTTCGTGTTCGGGGTTCGGACAGGCGCTGATTGAGCACATGCCGGCATAGCTCATGATTAAAAAAGCCCCTTGGCGATTTCCGGCAAGGGGCTTTATATAATTTTGTATTAAATTACATTTTGTATTGGATTACAGCATGATCGCGGTTAACCACGTCAGCGTGGAATCGTCAAGCGTCAAGCAGATTGAATATTTGACGCTTGCTTGCCCTTCGGACCTTGAGTAACCTCAAAACTTACTTTTTGACCTTCTTTAAGAGTTTTGAATCCGGACATATTAATAGCGGAGAAATGAGCGAATAGATCTTCGCTACCATCATCCGGTGTAATGAAACCGAAACCTTTTGAGTCGTTGAACCATTTTACTGTACCAGTTGCCATTTTTGCTTCCTATATAAAAAACCGGGCCGGAAACCCGAACACTGTTTGAGTTTCAAGACCGCAAAACGGCTGTAACCGGTACTGCAGAGAACTTGAAGCCAAACGCCAAGAGCAGTTTTACGCAACTCTAGTATTCAAGTCA
>JBDSOQ010000145.1:0-6012 GCA_039914755.1 Nitrosospira sp.
CCGCTTCTTCGCGCGACGCTGCTATGTATCAACGACTCGGATCAAATCCTGGCGCTGACCATGCACCATATTGTTGCCGACGGATGGTCCATTGGCATACTCAAGCGGGAACTGCAAGCCCTTCTCGCAGCCTACTCGGATGGCCGGCCTTCGCCATTGCCGGAATTGCCGATCCAGTATGCCGACTTCGCCTGCTGGCAACGGAGTGTCCTGCAAGGGGGCCCGTTGAATACGCTGTTCGCCCACTGGCAGAAGCATCTGGAGGATGCCCCGGCGCAGCTTGTCCTGCCTTCCGACCGGCCGCGCCCGGCAGTACAGACTTTCCGCGGCGCTTCCCTGGCGGCATCCTTGCCTACCGGGTTGACGGCAGGATTGAGAGCCCTTTCGCAACGGGAGGGCGTCACCTTGTCCATGACACTCCTGGCTGCTTTCAGCGTTCTGCTGTCGCGCTATAGCGGGCAGTCCGACCTGGTGATCGGCACCCCCATTGCCAATCGCACCCGTAGCGAACTGGAAGGACTGATTGGATTCTTCGTCAACACGCTCGCCTTGCGCCTGGACCTGTCGGGCGATCCCTCATTTACCGCGCTGCTCGAGCGCGTGCGCACGGTGGCAACCGAGGCGTACGCACATCAGGATCTGCCCTTCGAGATGCTGGTGGCCAGGCTCGCTCCGGCACGACATCTGAGCCAGGCACCGCTATTCCAGGTGATGTTCAACCTGCTCAATATCAATGGGCGCATGTCTGACGAACCTGACGATAAGGCGGAACTGCCTGATGCTGAACTTGATGCCGACGCTGATCTCGACTCCGGTGAGGAGTCGGCAAAATTCGACCTCACCCTCTATGCTATCGAGTACGACCGGAACATCCGGCTCCACGCAGTCTATGCACGCGATCTTTTTGAGCCCGGCACCGTCAGATACATACTCGACCACTTCACCAATCTCCTGGAAGCGATCGCTGCCGACCCTGACATGCCGCTCGCGCAACTGCGGCTCACCCGTCAGATACCTTCAGGAAAAAACATTGTCACGCCCAAGAATTCATTTACAGAATTCTCCGGGCAGGCGATCGAACAATCGATAGGAAGCCGTTTCCGCGAGCAGGCAACGCGTTATCCTGATAACACCGCTGTCAAGACTAAAAATGAGCAATGGACTTATACGCAACTGGAAGCGCTTTCCAATCGGATCGCCAACGCCCTCCTCGCCCTGCGCGGAGATGGCGAGGAGCGGATCGCCCTGTTTTTCCGCCATGGCGCATCCATGATCGCGGCGATGCTTGGGGTGCTGAAGGCAGGCAAGACGTATGTTCCGCTCGACCCTGCTCATCCTCTGCCCCGGATTAACAGGCTTGTAGCCGATTCCATGGCAGCCACCATCCTGACCGACATCGATGATTTTTCCACGGAACAGGCACAGGTGATTCGATTTGCCGAGAACAAGCGCTTCGATGCGGATCCACCGCCAGCCATCTCACCGGATGCCATCGCCTATATTCTCTACACCTCAGGATCCACTGGAGAGCCAAAAGGCGTCGTGCAGACTCACCGCAATGTCCTGGGCCAAGTCCGGAACTACAGTAACAATCTGCATTTGTGCGCCGATGACCGGCTGACCTTTGTCTCTTCGTACGGCGTTGATGCTGCTGTTCAGGATATCTTCGGCGCCCTGCTTAACGGGGCTGCGATTTACCCGGTTTCTGTGCGGGAGCATGGCATCGAGGCGCTCGTCGATTGCCTCGTAGAGCAGGAGATTACGGTTTTTCATTCCGCCCCGACTATATTTCGCCATCTTGTCAATGCGCTAACGGGAATGGAGCATCTGGAAAAAATCCGCCTCGTCGTCCTTGGCGGTGAAGCCGTGTACCGCCGCGATGTGGATTCTTTCCGTGCGCACTTCGCTGCGGATTGCCTGCTGATCAATGGTTACGGCCTCACGGAGTCGACGATGGTGCTGCAATGCTTCATCGACAGTAAGACGATGCCTGTGCGCGATGCTGTACCCGTCGGTTACCCGGTTGATGACATCGAGGTTCTGCTGCTGGATGATGCCGGACAGTCTGCGGATATCTACTGTCCAGGGGAAATTGTGCTGCGCGGTCTCTTCATCGCCATGGGTTATTGGCGGCAGGGTAGTATTGCAGCGTTTCCGTCGGAAGACGGAGGACGGCGAATTTACCGTACGGGCGATCTTGGACGCCGGCTTCCGGATGGCAGCATCGAGTTCATCGGGCGGCGGGATTTTCAGGTGAAAATTCGGGGTTATCGCATCGAACCGGGCGAAATCGAAAACCACCTCCTCCAATTCCCTGGTGTAAAACAAGCGGTGGTCATCGCGCAGGAATACGCTGGCGAATGGCGGCTGGTCGCCTATGTCTCGACGGGCTCGGCGGATTCAGGGCAACCACCCGCCGACGACGACTTGCGCCGGCATCTCGCCCAGCGGGTGCCCGATTATATGGTGCCGTCAGTGTTCGTTATACTTGAAGAGCTGCCCACAACACCCAGCGGCAAGATCGATCGGCTGGCGCTGCCGGTGCCGGAAATAAGGAACGAAGGCTTTGTTTTGCCTCACGCGCCTGCCGAGGCAAAGCTTGTGGCGATTTGGGAGGAGATACTTGGAATCGGACACATCGGTATTCGGGACAATTTCTTCATCCTGGGAGGGCACTCTCTCCTGGCAACCCAGGTAATGTCGCGGTTACGCGACGAGTTCGGTGTAGAGGTTCCACTGCAACAGATTTTTGAGACCCCCACTATCGCTGATCTGGCGTCAGTGGTGACGACAGCGCAAGCGGAGAATACACCTTTGCCAAAGATCGAGCCGCTGCCGCGCTGGCGCCATCAGGCAGAAGTTTCCCCGCTCGGGGAGCCCGTGTTTTCCAAAGAACTGAAGGCGCTGCTGGACCGCTTTGCCGCCAATGACATCATCCCGAATCCGGCAGTTGACCGCTCATTTGTTAACTAAGTACTATAACTGAAAAGGATTTTTCGTACCCCGTAAGCTTCACCTTCCTGGTGGGCTCACTCCACCCCTTCCAACTGCCGGATCTAGGATGATGCATCTTGAGGAGAAAACACAATGAACGCGATACAGCAAATAGAAAACCCGGAGATAAAGCTCATAGAAGGGGATGGGGATGAAGTCACTCTCCTCATCGAAGACGGTCAGGCGATGCAAGGGTGGGAAACGGCGTTGATGTGGGAATCCGCCGACATTCTCTGCAAATATGGCTCGCAGTTTCTGGAGGTGGGCCTGGGACTGGGCATCTCGGCACTCCGCATCGCGGGCAACCCAGCCACGCATCACCATACCGTAATCGAAAAATTTCCCCAGGTGATAAAACTCTTCCGCGAACGAAATCCATCGCTACCGCCAGCGCTGGAGATCGTTCACGCGGACTTTTTTGAATATATCCATGAGATCGAACCGGAGAGCCTCGACGGCATTTTTTTCGATCCCTACCTTGTTCCCGTGACGTTGTGGGACGATGAGGGGCTATGGGCGGAAGTCATGCCGGCGGTTACGCGTGTCCTGCGGCGAGGGGGCGTTTTCATCCCCTGCTTCTCCACACGACCGGTACTACGTTGGCAGTTCGTCCATCACTTCGATCGCATCATCGTTGAGCGTCGATCCTATGCATCATACGCGACCACCGATTATGTCAAGAACGACACCGGGGACGCCTATATTCAGTGCTTCGTGCGGACTCGTTGAAGTTCGCGATAGCCTGATGCAGGACTTTCTCTTACACCAGGGATATCCGCCGCAACAACGTGCCGGAGCCGTATTCACGCAACTCGACTATTTCACAAGTACGGTTAACGGCGAGACAGCCCAGCACGTTCCAACCGGGCTCAAAAATCACCAGCCGCCATGAGCCTGGGGCAGCAGCGTCATCGGAGTCGAAGAGAATCCTTGGCTCCACTCCCTCTTTTCCCATTGCGAAGCTAATTTCGAAGCTGTTCAAAGGCTTTGAAAGCCCTCGGCCAAGCGCCTTTATGTAAGCCTCCTTGCAGACCCATAGTGTAAAGAACGCGCTATTCCACGCCTGGGAATCCGTCGCCGATAGCCAGCTTTGTTCGCCAGCAGCAAAATATGAAGCAATCGATGCAAGCCCAGCGGAATCGCGGATGACTTCAACGTCTATCCCGACCTCGGTTCCATGCGCAATCGCGTGGAATATGTGGTTGCCGGAATGCGTTACGTTGAACTGAACAGAACTGGCCGGATATTGGAGAAACGGCTTACCGTAGCGGTTCTGCTTGAATCGGATGAGAGCAGGATCGGAATCCGTGTATCGCGCCAATAGGCAACGCAGGGAAGCACGACCCAGGACGAATCGGACCCGATCGTGATCGAGGTGAAACCGACTTGCCCGGTGCCGCTCTTCCTCGTCGAGAACGGATAGATGATGATCGAACGGAATCTTCGTGTCCACGGTGGACATATACCAGAGGTGAACTGTCCCTGCAGGTAATTCAGGAGGTAGCCACTCAAGGGATCGTTCCGGGGTTGATGCCGAAATTGCAGAACTCATCCCCTGGCCGGCAACGCGCAATACTGGAGCAGGTTCATCAAATGGCAGCCTCCGTTTGAGATAGGCTCGAAACGATCAATGTTTTCTCGACAGCAATATCAACAGCATCGGTACGCCCAGCAATGCCGTCAGTACGCCCACGGGCAATTGCTGCGGCGCCCACAACGTACGAGCCAGGGTATCGGCCAATGTGAGAAAACTGCCTCCGGAGAGCACCGACAAGGGCAGCAGCCAGCGAAAATCGTTAATACCCAGCAAGCGCACGGCGTGTGGCACGATCAGACCGACAAATCCGATGGCGCCCGCCAGCATCAGCGCGGATACGGTCGCCAACGAGGCGCAAAAGTAGATGCCGATCTGCAGTGGCAGTACCGCCACGCCAAGCGTTTTCGCCTTCATCTGGCCGAGGCTCAGAACGTTGAGGCTGCCGGAAAAAAACATGCTCAAAACCGTTACAATGATAAGCATCGCCCATGCGGGCGCCAGCTCTTCAGCGCGCGAAATGTCGCCCATCAGCCAGAATAGCATGCCTTTTATATCGTGGGCGGGCGCCAGGGTCAGGATCAAGGTAGTCAACGCCGTACAGCCAGCGGACAGCACCACGCCTGTCAGGAGCAACCGGTAAAGATTCCAGTCGCCGGCACGAAAGCTCAAGCCGAACACGATGGCAATTGCCGTCAGTGCACCCGCCAACGATGTCAGATTGGTCAAGACGAGCCCCCATCCCAGCAACATCGCAAGGAGCGCACCGACTGCCGCCCCGCCCGATACGCCCAGAATATAAGGATCAGCCAGGGGATTACGCAGCAGAACCTGCAATAGCGCGCCCGCCAGGGCCAGCAGGCCGCCACAGGCAAATGCCGCCGATACACGCGGCAAGCGAAGCTGCCAGATGATCTGGTGAGGGATGCTGTCGGTCGGCCACAACAGGACATCGATAATGCCGAGGATCGGGATATCCACACTGCCGAACAGTAGTCCGGTAAACAGACTGCCGAGACCCAGCAGAAAGAAGAAAATCAGCAGCAATAAAGGATGTTTGGCGGAACTCACTCGGGCGCTCAGGCCAATTTGCGAACGATCAGCACGCCAGACTCCGAGCCAATAACCGAATCAACAAGAAAGCTTTGTCGTGTTTTCTGCTTTTGCTACCACCGTCGCGGCCCGGGCATAGCGCTCCCAAAATATTATCCAGGTTATCGCAGGCTGATGATGGGCCATCCTTTTTTTTCCGCATGAGCCTTGAGGGTTGCGTCGGGATCCACCGTGACCGGGTGGGTAACCTTGTTGAGTAGCGGAAGGTCGTTCAACGAATCGCTGTAAAACCAGCTTTCCTGAAACGATAACCATGTCAGATTATGCTCATCCAGCCAGCTTTCCAGCCGCGTTATCTTGCCTTCCCTGAAACAGGGCAGGCCCGAAACCCGGCCCGTGTATTGACCATCCCGCTGTTCCGCGTCGGTAGC
>JBDSOQ010000079.1:0-7856 GCA_039914755.1 Nitrosospira sp.
CTCGACAGCCATATTCAAGCACATCCGTAGACAGGCTTTGCAGGATATCTTTTTTTCGGCAAACGGGATTGTCGGTTCCAACGTATGGATATTTCCATCAAGGCGTCGATCATACCTACCACACGACAATTTTTATCCACCATTCAAAATCTTCTTCAACTGTAGCTCTGCAAAACCGGCATTGTGAGCTAGACTATGCAAGCCATTCAGCCGATCAGCCGGTTTTTCCATTCACGGAAAAGGGCTTCGAGGGTAGAATTCAGAATGTAAGGTCCGCCTGGAATCTACAAGTTTCCGGTTTATGTGACTTTGCGCTGAATAAATTATTTCCGCCGCCTTTTTTGGCCATTCAATTTAATATTTCAAGGAGAATAACGATGCGCATATCTTACGTCTTGGCAGCTTCACTGGTTCTTGGCTGCTATGCCCCGGTTTCATTTGCCGCCGACGCCTCCGGCGCTTCCGTCGAGATTTCATCACCGCCCGATGGTGCCAAAATCAGTCCGAAGGGGGATGTCAATATTGACTATGCGGTGTCGCTGGGGAAAAAAGGTGATCATACGCATCTTTACCTGGACAACGACGAAGCTGTGACGCTACGCGGATTAAAAGGCACTCACGCACTGGGAACGCTTGCGCCGGGCCAGCACGAGATATGCATCAAGGTGGTCAACAAGGCGCACACCCCGATCGGTGCGCAGAAATGCATTAATGTCAGCGTAGAGCCGACCACCTAATCGTGTTTGAAAACCTGGACTACGCCATTGTGCAACTCGTGCACAATTTTGGCGCCGCTGCTGTGGTAGGCGTTGCAATTTTTGCGCTGTACCCGGCAGCGCAGTCCGTCCCGATCCAGCGCAAGTTTGCCTGGCTGGTCGGAATAGGCTGGGCAGCTCAGGCATTAAGCGGCATGGGGTTCGGCGCGGTCAGCTATTACTTCTATGAAAAGCTGCCCGACTTGCATGGAGTAGCCTTCGCTGCGCTGCTCATCAAAATCATGTGTGCGGTGGGCGGCCTCAGCATTGCCGTAATGTATCTGCGCCAAGGCGCCGGCTGGACTGAAGAAAAACGCCGCACTGCCTGGAAACTGCTCATTGTGCTAGGCGTAACGGCGCTGACCGCAGCCGCTTTCTTACGCTGGTTTGCGTAATTTTACGGCCCTTCCATTACTTTCTTCGGACTCAACCGCATTGCTTGGCGCATATCGATCGATATGCACCTATTCCGGCAACAGCGCATTCAACTCGGTGAATAATTTCTCAAACCGGGTAAGCGTGACTTTCAGGTCCGCACCAAACAATTTCTTGATAATTTCGGATTGATGCTCGGTGAAATAGACGGCGGGCGCGTAACGGTCGAACTTAGGAATTACGCCCGGGACAACGTCCTGATGCGTAAAGAAATGTTCTTCCGCGTATGCGACAATGCGCACACCCGCACCAGCGGGAGGGGTAGCCAGGGCATGTCTCCCCTTAAGGCCGTAACACGCATTCACGATCTCCACGTAAAGCCCGGCACCGAGCATATCTTCAACATCCGCCTCCTGCTGGCCCGCCGAGGCGCCCATCGTAAAAATATGCGTATCACGTAAAGTATTCCAGCGGCGCAGATCTTCGACTCTCTCATGATCTGATGCAAAATCCGTCAGCACCGCGACATGCAACCGGTTGCCGCCAAAAAAGCTCATGAAAGCGCTAACTTTTTCGATACCGCCGGCCGGACAGATAGTCCAGCGCGGGTCGAGCGGTATGCGCTTGTGAGAACGCAATACTTCCGACATTGCCCGTAGAAAGAGAAGGTCGGACGGTCTCGTCACCAGCAGTGTATGTTCACCGACAAACAGCGATTGGGTCATCTCGTAACCCAGCGCACTCTGCAATGGAAACAGCGTATCCGGGTCGGTACTGAGCACTTCGCTGCCGACTTTGGTACCTTGAACTTCCGGCGGCCCATCCTCATGATAAACAACCGTATCCTCAACAGTGCGCGCTGAGAGCAGGTTGTCGGACGACACCATGAATGGCGAATGCGTCGTGTAGATGACTTGATGGTCAGGCGCAAGACGCTCCCGGAAGTAACGCAGAAGGTCGGCCTGCGCCTTGCCATGCAAGCTCAGCCCCGGCTCGTCCAGCAACAATACCATCCTTTTTTGGTGTTGCTTCTTCATCTGTGAGAACAGCACAAGAAATGAGAAAAACCAGACAAAGCCCGTGCTGCGATCATCGAATGGAACTGTCACGTCATGAAGCTCATTCAGAATACGAGTCCGGAAGATGCGACCGCTATTGAAGGGAGGCGGGTCACCCGGCAGCGCATGGTCCAGGCGGAAAATCACCTTGAGGAACTTGTTCTGGCTCCAGTAACGGAACATTTCAGCGGAAATCTTGTTGGAGGCGCTTTCGAAGCGGGAAACCATGCTTTCGAAATCCTGGATGGAGGCAACTTGCGCAACCGTTGTGGAGGCCATTTTGCAGAGCGCAATGAACACCTGATCAGCCGCTTCAAGCGTGTTGCTTGATTCCCTCTGCTGAATCTGCTCGAGACTGACCTGACCTTGCATCCGTTGATACTGGGAGAACAGCATGAATCCGGGCAGGTCCAGCAGCTTTACAATAGCCTGGGAAACCGAGGTGTCGGGAAATTCAAGGTCAATTTTCTGAATGCATTGCCATCTACCTGGTGACGATTCATTAAGCGATTCTGTTTTTGCCTTCAGTTCCGCCATTGTTTGGACTGAACCGATATGCGCTTTCTCGTCATCATGGAGATCGCTGATATCAATGAGATGCTGAACGACGGCTGCTTCATCGAACCTCACTGTCCAGTGGATTACGTTGCCATAGTCCTTTTTTACCATGACTTCGTTGCTCAGCAGTGCTCCAGCACCGAATGCATTTGCGATAGCCTGTTTTTCGGCAGGTTCGATCGTCCACCATGTCGTGATTACATCCGCATCTTTGCCGTCGTGGCGTTCTTCGTAGTCCGACAAGTGGCGTCGCGGGTAGTCTATTTGCCACTGGAAACCTGCATCCCTGAAGATAGGATTGAGCCGATAGAGTGCCGTCAACAGCGTTGTCTTGCCCCATTCATTCTTCCCGACCAGGCAGGTTATATGCTCATCGAGGCTGAACTCCCCGGAATCCTCGATACTTCGAAAATTCTGAATTCGCGCACGCATCAATTTCATGTAAGCTCCTCTACTTTAGCGACAATTGTAGACACATACACACGGTTAGTCAGCAATGGATTTACAGTACCATATGCACATACGCACTCGGCACCCGCGCGGTCAAAGTAATTTGCGTGAGTTCAGGGAAGCGGATTTGGCTGCTTTCTATAAAATTTCAGGTTTCCTGAGACGCAAGCGCAGCAGGCGAATCAATCAAACTGATGAATATCGTAATGGGAACGCTTGCTTGACAACTCTTCAGTGAATCGGTGGCATTGCAGCCCATGAACAGGTTCAAAAAATACGAAAAATCCGTTAAGCGCGGCCGACATGGCCTTTAGCGAGATCGAACTCAAACGCTGCGAGAAGGCGCTTGCGCAGTTCCTGGAGCGCCGGCGACCACCGGTTCATATTCGTGATCGGCTCGATATCTCATACCGCATCACCGGCCACAGCGTGGAAATCTTTGAGGTTCGGCCTGATTGGCAAAACCCGGCGCTGAAAACAGAATTACCCGTGGCCAAGGCTACGTACGTACGAACCCGGAATCATTGGAAGGTGTTCTGGATGCGCCAGGATCTCAAGTGGCACAGTTACGAGCCAAATTTTGTATTCAAGACGCTTGCGGCTCTTCTTGACGTCGTTGATAGCGATGAGTACGGTTGTTTTTTCGGCTGATATCAGATAACTGTGCAGCCATCACCTGCGGGCGCCCCTTAAGAGGGCGCTCCTTATTCGAAAAGGAAAACCACAATGTCACAAGACACAGTTCAGAGCGCTGTTCCGGCAGCCCAATTGATGCAAATGATCTTTGGTTTCATGACTTCACAAGCGATTTCAGTTGCGGCAAAGCTCGGTATAGCTGATTTGCTCAAAGATGAAGCAAGAAACGCGGACGAATTGGCGCAGGCGACCGGAATGCAGACACGGCCGCTCTATCGCATCATGCGCGCGCTGGCGAGCGTCGGTATTTTTGCGGAAGACGATACCGGACGTTTTCGAATGACGCCGCTGGCTGAGCCTTTGCGTGGCGATGCGCCCGGCAGCCTGCGTGATTTTGCGATTTTTCTGGGGGCGGACTGGCACTGGCGCGCATGGGGCGATCTTTCCGGCAGCGCCCAGGGCGAACAACCCGCGTTCGAGAGGATACACGGCCAGGCCTACTTTGATTATCTGGGCGCCAATCCAGAGCCTGCTCAGGTTTTCAATGATGCAATGACGAGTCTCAGTACGGCGGCAAGCGCGGCGGTCGTCAATGCATATGACTTCACCGGAATTAACCGGCTGGTCGATGTGGGGGGTGGGCATGGTTTGCTGCTTTCTTCGATTCTGCAGCAATATCCGCCGATGAGCGGGGTACTTTTCGATGCACCTTCCGTCGTCGGGGGGGCAAAGGATGTTATCGACGGGCATGGAGTGGGGGAACGCTGCGATGCGGTTGGCGGCGACTTCTTTACATCGGTACCGGCTGACGGCGACGCTTACATCATAAAGCACATTATCCACAACTGGGATGACGAACGCGCAGTGGCAATCCTCAAGAATTGCCATCGATCGATGGCTGAAAACGGCAAACTGCTGGTGGTCGAAATGGTAATTCCTGAGGGCAATGCGCCCTCACTTGGCAAGCTCCTCGATCTCGAAATGCTGGTACTCTTCCTGCATGCCCATGAACGGACAGAAGCCGAGTACCGCGCCTTGTTTGAACGAGCAGGCTTCAGGCTGACCAGAATCCTGCCCACGAAATCGGCATACAGCGTAATAGAAGGTGTACGCATATAGCATAGCTCGACGCTGCGTTAGGCGCAAAGCAGAATGAACCTAAATCCTGTAGTTGGACGGGGGTGAAGTGTGCGGTTTTTGGGGTGCAGGGCAAGGCGCAACGACGCGGAATGCGACCACGCAGGGTGGCGCAGTGCCTTCCGCAGGAAGGTGCGACCCCGAAGCGGGATGCGTGCGCCCCTTTGTGTGTGGAGCGCGATCGCAACATCCCCTGCGCTGCCCGATCCCCGCTTCGCGGGGCCCCTCGGGCGACGCTTCGGGGCGCCGTTCCATTCCAAGAAGTTGCAACGCAGCCATGTGCCCCAAAAACTGTGCAATTCTCCCCGTAGCGCCCTCACCCGGAAGGTGAGCGTCAAATAATATGAAATATTGTTATTAATCACGACACTGATCTATTAAATGAGCGGTCAACTACCGGATTTAGGTTCAATCATTGCCTCGTACCTCAAAATCTATTCCATCGCATCCGGGTTCTGATACTGGTCCTGAGGCGCAGGCATGGGGCGCTTGCCGACATTGATCTGAATGGATTTCTCCGTCTGATTGCGCATTACGGTAATGTCGGCTGCTTCTCCCGGCAACAATGCCGCGATCAGATTGAGCATTACGGATGAATCAGCTACCGGGCTTCCCTTCACTGCCACAATAATATCGCCTGGCTTTACACCGGCCCGATCTGCGGGTCCACCCTTGAGGACCCCGGCGATCAAGGCACCGTTGGTGTTGGGGCGCTTGAACGAGTCAGCCAATTCCGGAGTCAAGTCTTGCACTTCCACTCCAATCCAGCCGCGCGTTACGCCACCGGTCTGGATAATCTGCTCCATTATCTGCTTGGCTACGCTGGTTGTGATGGCAAAGCCGATGCCGAGCGATCCACCGGTACGAGATACAATCGCCGTATTGATGCCAATCAGATTGCCGGAGACGTCGACCAGGGCGCCTCCCGAATTACCGGGGTTGATGGCCGCATCAGTCTGAATGAAATTTTCAAAGGTATTGATGCCCATATGCGTCCGCCCCAGCGCACTGATGATACCCATGGTAACCGTCTGTCCCACACCGAAGGGGTTTCCGATTGCAAGCACGATATCGCCGACCCGGGCGTTATCGGAGTGCCCGAAGGTCATCGTCGGAAGCGCTTCCATATCCACTCTTACAACCGCAAGGTCGGTCTCCGGATCTGACCCGATGACGCGGGCCTTGGCTTTCCTGCCGTCGGCCAGCGCAACCTCGATTTCATCCGCCGCTTCTATTACATGGTGATTGGTAAGAATATAGCCTTCGGAACTGACAATTACCCCGGACCCGAGACTCGATGCCCGCCGGCTCTGCGGCGATTCGAAGCGATCACCAAAGAAGCGGCGGAACATGGGATCCTCCATCAGCGGATGGGAGGCTATCTTCACTTCTTTACTGGTAAAAACGTTGACCACCGATGGCATGGCCTTTTGCGCTGCATCGCTGAAACTGGCGAGCTGGGGCGCATTCGGGCGAGTCGTGTCGGAAGCCGCTTCTTTTATGGTTACCACGGCACCACCGCCACCACGCGATTGCCAGGGCAACAGTTCGGGCCTTAAAGTGGAAACAACAAACAATGCGGCAAGGACTATCGTTACGGTTTGTGCGAAAATCAGCCAGAGCTTGTGCATTTGGGATTTAGGTTTCGAGATTTAGTATGATTTTTATGAAGACCAGACGAATATGATGCGATTGGATAAGCTCGAAATCTATTTGAACCAACTCCTGAACATTGCCCATTTCCGTGATTATTGCCCAAATGGGCTGCAAGTGGAAGGCCGAAGTGAGGTGCATCATCTGGTTAGCGGTGTAACGGCCTCGTTGGATTTCATTCAAGCCGCTGTAGAAGCAGGTGCAGACGCCCTGCTCGTACATCATGGTTATTTCTGGCGCGGTGAGGACCCATGCCTTGTTGGCAGGAAGCACCGCCGTATTGCGCGGTTGATTGCGCATGACGTCGGGCTTCTCTCCTATCATTTGCCGCTGGACGCCCACCCGGAACTGGGCAACAACGCTCAACTGGCCCACAGGTTGGGTCTCGTTGAAACCGGCCGTTTTGGCGATCAGAATATTGCCATGCACGGAACGCTTTTGCCAGATATGCAGAACGTGAAAGGACTGCGCATAAATATCGAACGCGTCCTGCGGCGCGAACCTTTGATAATCGGCGAGGATTCGAAGACAGTGACACGCATAGCCTGGTGTACCGGCGGTGCTCAGGATTATTTCGACGAAGCTATCCGTCTGGGCGTAGATGCGTTTATCACCGGGGAAATTTCCGAGCGAACCGTTCATGACGCCCGCGAGTCCGGCGTTGCTTTTATTGCGGCTGGGCATCATGCGACCGAGCGGTACGGGGTACAGGCATTGGGCGAGCATATCGCACAGAAATTTGGTATCACGCATCAATTCATTGATATCGACAGCCCGGTATGAAAAAGCCAAAAAATTTATCTTTTTTTTCTGATTTTCTATCGCTCGATATTTCCTCATCAAAGCTTGCATGCGCCCACCGCCGCAGATGCATGAAGGCCATCATCCTCGCGGCGGCTTTACCTGGCTGCTGAAGCGGTATCAGTGGTACCAGAAAGAGTCATGGTGCTGGTGCTACACGTTTATATAAACCAGCTATAAAGTATGGTCATAATAAATATCAAAAAATCACGCGGGGTTGCATCCGTGCCTATAAAGAGAGTCCATTGATCGGCTCCACGGCATTTCGTCTCCCGCAGTGATGTCGCCGGATTGCCTGGCAATGCGGGTTTCGAGTCTGGATATTGAACAACAAATCAACACGGAGTAAAGGAGAGAAAAATGGTTGTCAAACCTTGGCTGAAGCTGGTCACGCTCGCATGCGGCGCCTTGTTGGCGGCGTCTGCGTACGCGG
>JBDSOQ010000159.1:0-18435 GCA_039914755.1 Nitrosospira sp.
TATCCATTACCTCGACGCCGATGCGTGACTCGATCAGTGTTCTCGTCAGTGTCGGATGAGGAAAGCGCAGGGTGGCTCCCGTCCCGAACAATACCATTTCAGGTTGCAGCGAGAGCACGAATTCGAAGTGCTCGGCCGTGAGCTGTTCAAAGGTTTTAGCGTCCCAATTTTCAATCAGGCGATCGGGCAATACGATCAGGCTTTGTTCATAGCGCGTCTTATTGACCACGACGTACCCGGCCCCGTAGCCGGTGAACATATTTTGTTCGGAAAACACGGAAAGATGCAACTTCACGTAAGGCTCCATTTGCGGCAGGTTGGCGTGTCGGGTAACATTACATCTTTTTTGCGCCTTGATAAAGTTTTTGTGTCAATTAAGGGGAACAACGCAGGACGAGGATTTTTCGGTGCCTGCGATGGAAACCGCAAAGCTTTGAATTTCAAATCCTCCACCATTAGGTTATCTTCTACCGGCGCTTACCAGCGCTATTGCCAATCAGGTCTTTTCCATTCATGCGACCCATCCTGAAATCCAGCAAACTGGCGAATGTATGTTATGACATCCGCGGGCCGGTGCTCGACCGTTCGAGACAAATGGAAGAGGAAGGGCATTACATAATCAAGCTCAATATCGGCAATCCGGCATCATTCGGTTTCGATGCGCCCGAGGAGATTCTGCAGGATGTCATTCATAACCTCTCCGCCGCGTCCGGCTACTGCGACTCGAAAGGCTTGTTCGCCGCACGCAAGGCGATCATGCATTACACGCAGGAAAAGCGCATCCAGGACGTGCGGATGGAGGATATTTACATCGGTAACGGCGTTTCCGAGTTGATCGTGATGGCGATGCAGGCGCTGTTGAATACCGGCGACGAGGTGCTGATCCCCTCCCCCGACTATCCGTTGTGGACAGCGGCGGTGGTATTGGCGGGTGGCACGGCGCGGCATTATGTGTGCGATGAGCAATCCGGATGGCTGCCGGACCTGGACGATATGCGTTCGAAGGTTACGCCGAGCACGCGCGCCATCGTTGTCATTAACCCCAATAATCCTACCGGCGCGCTTTATCCGGATGACGTGCTGCGTGAAATTATCGAGATCGCCCGTCAGCATCAGCTCATCATTTATGCGGATGAAATTTACGATAAAGTGCTGTACGATGGCGCCACGCACACTTCGATAGCTTCGCTGGCGGACGACATTCTATTTGTCACCTTGAATGGCTTATCCAAGAATTATCGTGCCGCCGGGTTTCGTTCCGGCTGGGCTGTGGTTTCGGGAACAAAACAATTTGCCCGCGATTATATATCGGGGCTGACCATGCTTGCGTCCATGCGCCTGTGCGCAAACGTTCCCTCGCAATTCGGCATTCAGACCGCGCTCGGCGGCTATCAGAGCATCAAGGACCTGGTGATGCCGACAGGGCGGCTCATGCGGCAGCGTGATCTCGCCTGGAAATTGCTGACCGATATTCCCGGCGTTACGTGCTACAAGCCACAGGCGGCGATGTATTTATTCCCGCGCCTGGATCCCGAAATGTATCCGATCGAGGACGACGAGCAGTTTGCGCTGGATCTGCTGCTGGAAGAGAAGGTCCTGCTGGTGCAGGGCAGCGGTTTCAACTGGCCATCCACCGATCACTTTCGTGTGGTTTTTTTGCCTAATAGCGATGACCTTACCGAAGCAATCGGCCGCATAGCGAATTTCCTTGAGCGGTATCGCAAGCGATGCCGAACTTGAGCACAGCCTGAAAAAACTGTAAACACGCAGCAGGAGGGATAAACCCGACTGTATATCGAAATACCCGCCCATCCGCCAACCTTATTTTTAATGCGCTAAATATGAAACCCATCAATGTAGGCCTGCTAGGTATCGGCACCGTCGGCGGCGGCACTTTCGCGGTGCTCAAACGCAATCAGGAGGAAATCACGCGTCGTGCGGGACGCGGCATCGTCATTCGGATGATTGCCGATCGCGACCTGGAGAAGGCGCGCAATATCGCGGGTAATGACGTCCTGGTTACCGCCGACGCGAATGAAGTCGTGACGAACCCGGATATCGATATCGTCGTCGAACTGATCGGTGGCTACACCGTGGCGAAGGAATTGACGCTGAAGGCCATCGAAAACGGCAAGCATGTCATTACCGCCAACAAGGCACTGCTGGCCTCGCATGGCACCGAAATCTTCGCGGCGGCGCAGAGAAAAGGCGTAATGGTTGCGTTCGAGGCGGCGGTAGCAGGTGGCATACCGATTATCAAGGCATTGCGCGAAGGGTTGACCGCGAATCGTATCGAATGGATTGCCGGCATCATCAACGGCACGAGTAATTTCATCCTGTCCGAAATGCGCGAAAAAGGGCTGACATTCGATACCGTGCTGAAGCAGGCGCAAAAACTGGGCTATGCCGAGGCCGATCCCACGTTTGACATCGAAGGTATCGACGCCGCACACAAGCTCACCATCATGGCGGCCATCGCGTTCGGGATTCCCATGCAGTTCAATAAGGTTTACACCGAAGGCATCACAAAATTGACCCGCGAAGATATTCGCTATGCAGAGGAACTGGGCTATCGCATCAAGCTGCTGGGCATTACACGGCGTACGCCCAAGGGGATCGAGTTGCGCGTTCATCCAACGCTGATCCCTACGCGGCGGCTGATAGCCAATGTGGAGGGTGTCATGAACGCGATCGTCGTAAAAGGCGATGCGGTAGGCGCCACCTTATATTACGGCGCGGGTGCGGGTGCCGAGCCTACCGCCAGCTCGGTGGTGGCGGATCTGGTGGATGTAACCCGCATGCATACCGCCGATCCCAAACATCGTGTTCCTCATCTTGCCTTTCAGCCCGACCTGCTTTCGGATACACCCATCCTGACGATGGAGGAGGTGGAGACTTCATACTACCTTCGTTTGCGAGTGATGGATAAGCCCGGGGCGCTGGCCGACATCACCCGTGTACTCGCTGACTTGGGCATTTCCATCGACGCAATGGTGCAGAAAGAGCCCAGCGAGGGTGAAGATCAGGTGGATATCATCATGCTTACCCACTTGGCGGTTGAGAAAAATATTAATGCCGCGATCGCGAAAATAAAAAAACTCCCCTTGACGACCGGTAAGGTGACGCGTATCCGACTGGAAAATTTAAGCAGCAAGTAATCCGGGATCATCCCTGGTGCTTCAAAAAATGCACGATACCGGCAATTGACAGCGGCAAGTTGGTGAGCCGGGCATGCGGGCGCGATGCCTCGTGCCGAGGCTGGCGTGGCATAAGTGATATGTGAGAGTACGTTCCAGCATCCTGTTGTGGTGAAAACAATGCGTTATATTTCTACTCGCGGTGGCATGCCGCCGAAAAAATTTTCCATGATTCTCCTGGGTGGGCTTGCGCCCGACGGCGGGTTGGTGATGCCTGAAACCTACCCGAAGTTCGATGCCGCCGAGCTGGAAAGATTGCGCGCCCTGAATTATCAGGAGCTCGCATTCGAGATTATTTCACGTTTTGCAGACGATATTCCTGCCGCCGATTTGCGCGCCATCATTACGCGGACCTACACCGCTGAAGCGTTTCAGAGCGACGAGATTACGCCCCTTGCGACGCTGGAACCGGGACTGCACATTCTGCGATTGTCGAACGGGCCGACACTGGCGTTCAAGGATATAGCCCTGCAATTGCTGGGCAACTTGTTCGAGTACGTTCTGGCGAAAACCGGAGAACGTCTGAATATTCTCGGCGCAACTTCCGGCGATACGGGCCCCAGCGCGGAATACGCCATGCGCGGCAAGCGCAGCGTTCGCGTGTTCATGCTTTCCCCCCAAGGGAAGATGAGCCGGTTCCAGACCGCGCAAATGTTTTCGCTGCAAGATCCGAACATCTTCAATATCGCCGTTCGCGGCGTATTCGACGATTGCCAGGACATCGTCAAGTCGGTCAGCAACGACTCCGTGTTCAAGCAAAGATACCGCATCGGCACCGTCAATTCGATAAACTGGGCGCGTATCGCCGCGCAGATCATCTATTATTTCAAAGGGTACTTCGAGGCTACCCGTTCGAATAGCGAGCAGGTATCGTTTGCCGTGCCATCGGGAAACTTCGGCAATATCTGTGCAGGCCATGTTGCGCGGATGATGGGCCTGCCCATCAGAAAGTTGATACTTGCCACCAATGAAAATGACGTGCTGGATGAATTCTTCAGGACGGGGTGCTATCGGCCCCGCGCCACGGGAGAGACGCAGCAGACCAGCAGTCCCTCGATGGATATTTCCAAGGCATCTAACTTCGAGCGTTTCATTTTTGACCTGACAGAACGGGATGCGTCCAGGGTGAAGGAACTATGGCGGTCAGTGGACCAGGGCGGCGCTTTCGATCTCGCCACTACACCGTTATGGGAGAAAGTGAAGAACTTCGGTCTTGTGTCGGGAACCAGTAATCATGCGGCCCGCATCGCGACCATCCGCAAAACATATGAACAATATGGCATGCTGGTGGACCCGCATACCGCGGACGGTTTGAAGGTGGGTCTGGAACACCGCGAAACCGGGGTGCCCCTGATCTGCCTGGAAACCGCACTGCCCGTCAAATTTTCCGAGAGCATTATCGAAGCCATCGGACAGGAGCCAGCACGTCCGGCAGGGTATGAAAATATTGAAAGCATGCCGCAGCGATATGTCGTGATGAATGCCGACGCCGATGCCATCAAGGCGTTTATTGCCGAGCAGACCGGACAGGTCTAGGGAACCGGTTTACTGCACCACTGTTTTAAGCAGCAGCAAGTAGAAAGCAGCCGGCCACGCGATTCTATTCATGATGTCGGGCGGAGCCCGCCCTACCTCTGACACAAATTTTCCGGCCGGAGTAGGTCGGGCTCCGCCCGACATCATTTTTTCGATCGTCGGGCAGAGCCCGACCTACCTGGTGTGAGCATGCGAGGGCATGGGGCACCCGATTTACCTGCGCTGCTTTTCAGCGGCGGCGAGAAAATCGTCCAGTATGGGTCCCGAATCGAGCAGTTCGCTGGTGCTGCCATGAAACTCGGGATGCCATTGAAATCCGGTCACATAGCATGACCCACGCATGCGTATTGCCTCGATAATGCCATCGCTGGAGACTGCCTCGATCTCAGAGTCTCGTCCCAGCCGCTTGATCGCCTGGTGATGAATGCTGTTGACGAGATGTTGATAACCCTCACCGTACAGCTTTGCCAATCGAGAATTCTCCTCGATTAGAACCGGGTGGCGATGCTGATCATACAGGGCCTGGTCGACATGCGAGATAGCGTTTGGGTGCTCGGTGGCGATATCCTGATAAAGGCTTCCGCCCAATGCCACGTTGATCAGCTGTAGCCCGCGGCAAATGCCCAGTACGGGTTTCCCCTGGACGACACATTCCCAGAAGAGCTCCATTTCGTAAAGATCGCGCACGCGATCCCCCGACCATTCGGGCCGCACCGGCGTTTCGCCGTATGAAATCGGACTGACGTCCGCTCCCCCTTGCAGCACCAGTCCATCTATTTCCCTGACATAGTCGCTGATGCGCACGCTGGAGCGTTCGACGCCGCCTGTTTCTATGGCGGGCAGCATGAACGCCAGGGCACGGCGGCGCATTATCCAGTGGGCGACGCTTTGTTCGAGGTATTGCAGGGTTTTATTGCGGAAGCCTAATTCCGCAGGCGGTTGATGCAGGATACGCGGTGACAATCCGATAAGTAACGGGCGCGTCATTTAGAGTCTGGGTAGGGTGCATAAAGGAATATCAAGAATAATTAGATTGCCGCATTCCTGTTGTGTTCTTCGCCACATATAAATATATATTTGTCTTCGTTGCACCCTGGCTGAAATCCACCCCGCTATTTTAACGTTCAGCTGGTATTCTTTATACTTAACAACAGCCGTATCACGCTAAAAAATTACTTTCCCATCCACAACTCGGCCTGGAGTTGCATGACATCAGCAAGGTAATGTTCTCGCGCATAGGTCCGGCGCAACCAGCTTGTGCCATTGCCTGCTCGTAATATCTCGCGAACACGGTCCATTGCTTCCACCGCGTGCAATTCCCGGGCATGGTCCGCAATGCGCGCCAGCATATCGGTAATGTCTTCACGAATGCTGCGCTGCTCATGGGTACGCGGATCGATAAAAACACCTTCGAGTCCAAAACGGCAGGCCTGGAAGCGGTTGAACGTATAAACCAGATAATCGTACTCTTCCGGAGGCGTGCGCTGCTCCACCATGATATAACGCGACATCGCCTGAATATAGCAGGCAATGGCAGCGGCAATTTCAACGGTAAGAGGCGTATCGCACACCCTCACCTCGATAGTGCCGAACTCTGGCTTGGGGCGGATATCCCAGTAAAAATCCTTCATTGATTCGACTACGCCGGTGCCGATCATCTTGCCGAAAAACCGTTCGAATTCATCCCAGCGCAGTACGAAAGGGGCCCGTCCGCTCAACGGGAAGGAAAATACCGAATTCAAGCGTGCCGAAGCAAACCCGGTATCGTGCCCCTGCACGAACGGAGAACTGGCCGACAGTGCGATAAAATGCGGGACGTAGCGCGACAGCATATGCATCAGATGAAGCGCTTCGTCCGGCCCCGGGCAACCGATGTGGACATGCTGCCCGAATATGGTGAATTGTTTGGCCAGATAGCCGTACAGCTCGGACAGGTGGTGGAAGCGCGGTGCATCAAAAATCTTCTGCTCGCTCCAGTGCTGGAACGGGTGTGTACCGCCACCCGCAACCGCGACGTTGAGAAAGCGTCCCGCTTCGGATACAACGTCGCGCAAGGCATGCAGCTCCGCG
This sequence comes from Nitrosospira sp., assembly GCA_039914755.1. Taxonomy (GTDB): domain Bacteria; phylum Pseudomonadota; class Gammaproteobacteria; order Burkholderiales; family Nitrosomonadaceae; genus Nitrosospira. The sequence continues at coordinate 6,804 of JBDSOQ010000159.1, forward strand.
ACCAGCCCGGTATATTCCTGTTGCACCGAGGTATTGATCTCGATCATGCTGCGGGTCATTTCCGGTTTTATTTCGCCGGGATGCGCACGTTTCTCGATCCGGCGCAATATATCGGGCGCCGAAGATGCCAGGTTATAGTCATTGCAGCTGAGCAGTTGCAGTTCCAGTTCCACACCGATACTCAAGGGTCTGGAGGGCGCGAAGGGCATCAGGCTCATGTTTTTTTCTCCGGTGTTTCCCCGGCCATTCGCAGGGCCATCTGGACCAGAATGGGCCCCCCCAGCTCAAGTATCACGATGCAACTCATCAGTACCAGCCCCAACCCTGAACCGAACATGGGAAAATCCACCGCCGTATCCAACGTAAGAAGCAGCGCAACACTCGACATGGGTATCAGGGCAATCCCCAGGGCCATGGCCTGGCGCAGGCTGATGCCGCTGTAATGCGCCAATGTCAGTACCGCCAGCAGCTTGGCTGTTGCGCGTGCCGTGATAAGCAGCAGGACCAGCAGAAAACTGTCGCGCAACCCGCTGAGGTCGGCCGCGAGGCCGTTGGCGATAAACATCAACACGACCAGAACGGCGCCGGCGGAACCGAAGTGCGGTGGGAAAGTTCGCGGACGCTGCCGCCGGTATCGCGTTATGAGGCCGGCAGCCAGCAGGACGAGGATCGGGCTGAGCTTGAGTGTCGAAGCTATGATCGTCGCAAATGCAATCATGCCGAACAGGACGAAGGAAAAAGTTTCCTCATGCTGCCCGAGATAATGATGGATTCGCTCGAAGGTAATACCGAACAACCAGGCCAGGAGCGCGGACCCCCCCAGGAGATAAAGCGGCGCCAATATCGTATGGATGACGCTGGTGCCGGCCTGGCCATGCATGCCGGCGACTGCCAGTTTATGGAAGATGACAGCATAAATGCAATTGAGCGCAGTCATCAGCAGAAGCCGATCCGTCACCTGACCTTGAGCGCGTGATTCGGTGACGATGCGTACCACAATGGCGGGTGAGGTGGCAATCGCAATGGAAGCGACCACCGCGGCGGAAATATTGGCAACACCAAACCAGCTCAGCATCGAGAAAACAACGGCGAATGTGGCGGTGGATTCAAGCAGGCTTGTGCCGGCAATCCAGGGATTGGCTTTCAGCCAGCGCAGATTTACCTTGCTGCCCAGCTCGAACAAGAGAATGCCCAGCGCCAGGTCAACGACCAGCCGCCATTCGGCGGCGGGCAATGGCGGGATAAACCCCAGGCCGCCAGGGCCCAGCAGTGCGCCGATACCGATATAGCCGACGATACGCGGCAACCGCAGGTGACGCACCAGTGCTTCACCCACAAGTACAGCGGCAACCAGCGTCAATGCAAGCCAGAGTGCCGGGCTGACTTCAAGCGGCCAAAAAGGCAGGTATGCGGGCCAGTTCATGAAACAACGCGGAGGAACAGCCGAAATAGGGCTGTTCCGTTAACCGCAAACGTTATTGTCGGATGCATCCGGTCTCCTTAAGGACAATGCGGATGTTCGGTCTGTACTTTGGAAACTTTACGGTATCCTCAAACTGAACCCCAGGATTACAGATGACGGGTAAGGTTAGTTGGCGAGGGACTGAATAAACGATCTGGAAGAGATGTGGGTGAATTATAAACCATGAATGCAAAGAGGAAACGTCTGCCGTAATCGACTGTACTGAAAATCAGCACATGCCGGATTTCGTACGGTGCAATAATCAGCGTTGGCGCACATCTACCGCAGCTTGCCATGCGATACCTGAATCTTCAGCCGGGTCATGTCGAGGAACTTCACACGCCACTCAGGTTCATACCGATAACTATTTGATTGACTTGCTCTGGAACGATTCTTGCTATCTTAAATTCTTGCTATCTTATCCTTCACAAGCTGAATTGTTTAGGCTAAATTTTCCATGGGCAAGAGAAGCATCACCCGCAAAATTGTTGATTTGGTGAAAATCGCCAACTCCACAGAAACCGGCCGTTTGTATCGAAAACCTGAGAAAGCTCAATCATGACAGCTCCAAAATGTGTAGTGAGTCTTTGCATGATCATGCTGCTGGCTGGTTGCGGCTCCCTTTCAGTTCCAGATAAAACGGCACATACAAACCGTTCCGTGCAAATCGATGGCGCACGTGGTGCGCTCTCTATCCAGGAAAGCAAGACAGTCCTGGCCAATCTCAAAAACGGCGGCCCTGAAACCAATATCTTTACCAAGCACCTTGCCCAGGCAGAGCAGCTCTCGGGAAGCCCGCTGATGACGGGCAATAATGTGAAGCTGTTGATTGACGGGCCCACCACCTACAAATCGATGTATGCGGCAATACAGGGCGCGAAGCATCATATCAACATGGAAACCTATAGCATCGAGGACGACGAGGTTGGCCGCCGCTTCGCCGCTGCATTGATCGAAAAGCAAAAACAGGGTGTGCAAGTCAACTTGATTTACGACAGTATAGGATCGGGCGCTACGCCTGAAGAGTTCTTCAAGCCGTTGATCGACAGCGGTGTTAACGTACTGGAATTCAACCCTGTCAACCCATTGACACTTCGCAAGAAACTGGAATTGGGCCGGGATCATCGGAAGCTACTCGTGGTTGACGGCCAGATCGCCTTTGTAGGTGGCGTCAATATCAGCAGCGTATATTCCAGCGGATCATTCAGGTCAAAATCGCGTACCAGGGATACCCAACCGTGGCGCGATACGCATCTCCGTATCGAAGGACCCGTCGTCAGTGATTTCCAGAAATTGTTTCTGGCGACCTGGGAAAAACAGAAGGGTAAGCCGCTGGCGTCGAAATACTTTTTTCCACGGATAGGCAGGAGGGGCAACGAAGTAGTACGCGCCATCGGCAGCTCTCCCGATGAGTCTTACAGTCTCATCTACGTTACGCTGCTATCCGCCATGAACAGCGCTGAAACCTATGCATATGTCACTACCGCTTATTTTGTGCCTGATCCGAGGTTGCTGGCTGCATTGAAGGGCGCAGTGCAGCGCGGCGTTGATGTGCGGTTGCTGTTACCGGGCAAAACCGATTCGAGCCTGGTTTTTTATGCGTCGCATGCCTATTACGACGAACTGCTGAGTGCCGGCGTGAAGATTTACGAGCGGGAGGGCGCTTTATTGCATGCCAAGACCGCGCTGATCGATGGTGTCTGGTCCACCATAGGCTCGACCAATCTTGACTGGCTCAGCCTGGAGCACAACCAGGAAATCAATGCGGTTATCCTTGGTCAGGAGTTTGGTACGCAAATGAAAGCATTGTTCGACGAAGATATTAAATCTTCCCGACTTGTCACATTGGAAAAATGGCGGCAGCGTCCGATTATTATGCGCATAAAGGAATTTGGCGCGAGCTTGCTGGCTCGACAGTTGTAGTAAACCGCCTACACTTATATCAATAATGGCCTGGCCGCCACTGTCAAGGACGCAAAGAACAACCTGACGACCTATCAATACGATGGTGGCCGAGAATGCGTCTGGCAGCCTGGCGCGCCGCTGCGTTCATGGGCCGGGCATCGACGAGCCGCTGCTGCGGTACGAGGGGAGCGGCACCACGGACAAGACCTGGCTTTATGTCGCCCATCTGGGCTCCATCTCCGCCCGGGCCGACAGCACAGGCACTTCTACCGGGGTTTTCACCTACAGTCCTTACGGTGAGCAGTCGATGGCTACGGTAAGCTTCGGCTATACCGGCCAGCAAAAGTTCGCGGAGGTTGGTTCCTACTACAAGTCGAGGTTCTATTACAAAAACTACTACCGTCTGATTGCTTAGTATTTACTACCTGCTGCTCCAGCGCTTCAGCTTCGCTAATTTGGTTTGATGCTGGATACAGCCCTTAGAACACTGTTTATTGAATCAAATCGAAACTACTACATTTTTTCAGTTATCTTCGAGTCCATAACGGGTAATACCTGAGGAAAGGAGATTTTCCCTGCTTAAATTCTGTTCAATGTCCATGTTCTGGTGCAGGATGCCGATAATCTCGATTGCGCTTCCAGTCAAGCGATAAAAAATTATGTGGCTATCTTCATTGAAACTACGGTAACCTTCCTTTACTTCATCTCTTGACTGTCCAAGCATTGGCTTGTCTGCAAGCCATCGCATCCGGCCACGAAGCTGCAAAGTGTACTTTTCTGTCTGCGCTTTGCCCCATTGCCGAGTTGTATATTTTCGTATGCTAACGATATCCGTTTTTGCTTCTGGTGAGAGGATGTAGCGTTTCATCTTTCCTTTAACAGTTCAGCAAAAAATGTTTCACCGTCCACTCCTTCCCCCCTGTCTAATTGCCCATCACCTACAGCCAGCTTTTCCCGTAATCTTTCGAGTTTCATTTGCTGGTACTTTTGCGCTGACATAACAACGGCCACCGCTCGGCCGTGTTTTTCAATGATAATAGGTTCTCGTTGTACGGTATCCAACATTTCCCCAAAGTTATTCTTTGCCTCTTTAGCAGCAATAGCCTTCATGATAAGTTCTCCTAAAAGGGCCATTATAGTTAATATAGCTATTATGTCCACTATGCCCCATACTCCCAAGGCGAGAAGCGCCGCACTGTAAGGAAACGGATCATGAAAATGCTGATCGGAGAATGCAAAGCGAGACCTCAGGGTCTGACTCCATAGGTTCCAGGTTCTTCTTCTATTGAGTCTGCCCTTACCATATCGAAAACTCTATCTGGTTCTAATTAGGACTATAATAAGTCCTTATACAGTCATCTACCAGGAGTGGAGTCATGAAGTTTTCTACTCAAGTCAAACCCATAAGCTACCTCAAGAGCCATGCGGCAGAAATTATCAAGGATATTTCGGAGAGCCGGGAGCCCATGCTCATTACCCAGAACGGCGAAGCCAAGCTTGTTGTGATGGATGTGCGCTCATACGAAGAACAGGAAGAGACCCTGGCCTTACTCAAGATACTGGCACTTGGTAACCGTGAGATCGAGCAGGGACACTTTCTTTCCGCCAACGATGTGTTTGACGAGCTGGGCAAGGAAGATGCGCAGTGAGTGTTTCTGTCGTGTTTCTGAGATCGGCAGAGCTTGACCTGAAGGAGCTGAAAAGCTACATCGCCAAAAACTTTGGCAAGGAAACCTGGCAAGCCAGTTATAGAAAGATTCAAGAGGCTGTAGGCACCCTGCAGACCTCCCCGTTCCAGGGAAAAATACCTGAAGAGCTCGGCCGGCTGAACCTCACTCAGTATCGCCAGGTTATTTCAGACATGAACCGGATCATTTACGAAGTCAGGCAAGAGACGATCTACATTCACGTTGTTTGCGATACTCGAAAAGACATGAAGTCCTTGCTGACAAAACGGCTTCTAAGGACCATCTGAGCAAAAGTTAACGATAACAAGCGTTGCCCATGCAAACCTGCTGCTGCTGAACTGAACGACCTTGAGCGGGCCGGTCAGATCGTTGCATTGCGCCTCGGCTTCACCATGAAGGGAACGGGTAAGCGCATTCGTCACGGTATACCGTGCGGGTCGGCTGAAAAGCGCATCGATAAATCCACCGCCATTATGTCCTTGGTGAGGCTGCCGACGGAAATCCGGTCCACGCCGCTTTCGGCAACCGCACGGACGTTGTCGAGGGTGATTCCTCCCGATGCTTCCAGCGCCGCCGCCCGGTTGGTCAAGCGCGCATTCAGGATGACTGCCTCGCATAAAGTGCCGAGGTCGAAGTTGTCCAGCAGAATCAGTTGAGCCCCCGCATTCAACGCGGTGCGCAGGTCGTCCAGTGTTTCCACTTCAATCTGAATAAATACTCTTGCCGGGGCAATTCTTTTCGCGGCACGCAGGGCAGGTTCGATTCCCCCCGCAGCGGCGATGTGGTTTTCCTTGATGAGTATGCCATCGTATAAACCCAGGCGATGGTTTGCGCCGCCGCCGCATTTGACCGCGTATTTTTGCGCCAGGCGCAGCCCCGGCAGTGTTTTGCGCGTATCGACGATTATTGCTCCGGTTCCGGCCACCGCATCTGCATAACGCCTGGTTTGCGTTGCCACGGCCGACAGCAGTTGCAAAAAATTGAGTGCGGCACGCTCCGCTGTGAGGAGAGCCCGGGCATTGCCTTTTATCTCACAGAGCTGTTGCCCAGCCCCGATTGCTTCGCCGTCTTGCGCAAACCAATGTACTTCGGCTTCTGGCGACAGTTGCCGAAAACATGCGTCAAACCACTGGGCGCCACATAAAACCGCATTCTCGCGGCTGACGACAGTGGCGATCGCGGCTTTTTCGGCGGGAATGAGGCTTGCAGTAAGGTCACCCGCACCGATATCCTCGGCCAGCGCCTGGCGAGCGTTTTCTTCAATTGTAATCGCTAGATCCATGAACTCATCGTGACTTTCTTATGTTATGGAATCGGAGTATTTTATCTGAATGAGAGGGTGGAGGCAGCATGTCTGATGCACTGAAGGTAATTTCCTACGGTTTTGGTTCCATACTTGGCTTGATCGTGATCGCGATCATCGTGTTCCTGTTCATTCAGGATGTAACGCAGAAAAAGCATTCCATCCTGCGTAACTACCCGGTGGTTGGACACCTGCGGTTTTTTCTGGAAAAACAGGGGGAGTATTTTCGCCAGTATTTCTTTTCGGGCGACAGGGACGAGATGCCGTTTAATCGTGCTACTCGAAGCTGGGTGTACAAGAATGCGAATAACGAGGGGGGCATCGTCGGTTTCGGGTCTACCAATGATGTGCGTGAGCCCGGCTCGATCCTTTTTGTCAATGTCGCTTTTCCGCTGCTGGAAAGCGAGCGCCTGCCGACCCCATCACTTCTCATCGGCGAGGGTTTTTGCGAGCATCCCTTTCATGCCAGATCCATAACCAACATCAGCGGCATGAGCTATGGCGCGATATCGGCGCCCGCGGTCCGTGCGCTGTCGCTCGGTGCGGCGGAGGCCGGATGCTGGCTGAATACAGGGGAAGGCGGGCTCTCGCCTTACCACCTGGAGGGCGGTTGTGACGTCGTCATGCAAATAGGCACCGCTCGGTACGGTATCCGCAAACAGGACGGAAACTTCTCGCCTGAGCGGGCAAAGGAACTGGCCAAGGTGGTCAAGGCGTTTGAAATCAAGCTTTCCCAAGGCGCAAAACCGGGCAAGGGCGGACTGCTTCCCGGCGTGAAGGTGAGCGACGAAATCGCCACTATCCGTGGCATTCCTGCACATCAAGATTCGATCAGCCCCAATCGCCACGCCGATATCAGTAATGTGGACGAGTTGCTCGACAAGATAGCCTATATCCGTGAGCTCACCGGTCGGCCCGTCGGCGTAAAGGCCGCGATCGGCGGCTGGCGTTTTATAAACGATTTGTGCGATGCGGTGAACCGTCGCGGTGTCGAATATGCGCCGGATTTTCTCTCGATCGATGGGGGCGAAGGCGGCAGCGGTGCCGCACCCCAGACGCTCGTCGACCACATGAGCCTGCCTATTGCCGAAGCATTGCCGCGAGTGGTGGATTCATTGCTGCAATCCGGCTTGAAAAATCGCATACGCGTCGTCGCTGCAGGCAAGCTTGTAACGGGCGCGCGGGCAGCCTGGGCGCTGTGCGCCGGCGCGGATTTCGTCAATACCGCACGCGGTTTCATGTTTTCACTGGGCTGCATCCAGGCCATGCGCTGCCACACCAATACTTGCCCTACCGGCATTACCACTCATAACAGGCGTTTGCAGCGTGGCCTGGTGGTGGAGGAGAAATATCTGCGAGTCGCCAATTATGCAAGAAACATAAATAGTGAAATCGACATGATCTCGTATTCATGCGGATTGCACCATGCCCGCCAGTTGAGGCGCGAGCATGTGCGTATCGTGGAGACAGCAGGTAAAAGTGTGGCGCTCAACATCCTGTATCCTTATCCTGAAGTGTCTCAAGGTTGAATGCGGCAAGGGGTTAGGGATCGCTTGCCGTCTACAGATGGCCGTTGCCTGGACTGAACCTGGTCAAGCTGGGTTAAATGGGCAGCCCCTGATGCGTCGATTATCCTCGGGTTTCGAGACCGGGAATCGGGGCGTCCAGCGCCTTGGCAGCACGCACGGGATCGAAATATTCGCGCAGGAACGTGATCTTTCCGCCTGCGGCCCGCAGAAATAATACGTAATTCTGGGTATAGATACGCCCTGTGGACTTGATGAGCCCTTCCGCCCTGAATTCGGCAACTGCCGCTTCCGAATCGACAAATGGGTAGATTTTGACATCGAAGAAGCGAAAATTTTCTACCGCGCCCAGAAACCAGGTTACATGTTTCATCGCTTCCTGCCGTCCCGTCAGTCGCGCCGGATGACCGAGGGAGGGTGCGTAGGGTAGCTCCCACAAGAGATCATCGGCGATCAACGCCTGCCATTGCACGTTATCCTCGATAAACGTCTGAATATGCTGATGCAAGAGATTGGAGGCGATCGTCATTTAACGCTCCTGGTTGACCTGCAATTATGTACAACACGCCAGTCAAACTCGTCGTCACGATGACGACCATTGCAATGCAGAGGACAGCGGCGAATATCGTCAGTATAGTATTGTTTCTCGCCATTTTTGTCGTGCAGCTTGCCTTTCGGATAATCCTAAATCCGGTAGTTGGACGGGGTGAAGTGTACGGTTTCTGGGGTGCAGGGCAAGGCGCAACGACGCGGAATGCGACCGCGCAGGGCGGAGCAGTGCCTTCCGCAGGAAGGTGCGACCCCGAAGCGGGATGCGGGCGCCCCCTTGCGTGTGGAACGCGATCGCGGCATCCCCTGCGCTGCCCGATCCCCGCTGCGCGGGGTCCCTCGGGCGACGCTTCGGGGCGCCGTTCCATTCCAAGAAGTTGCAACGCAGCCATGTGCCGCAAAAACTGTGCAATTCGCTCCGTAGTGCCCTCACTAGGAAGGTGAGCGTCAAATAATATGAAATATTGTTATTAATCATAACACTGATCTATTAAATGAGCGGTCAACTACCGGATTTAGGATAATGCCACCGGTGCAGAATTGCCGCAGGATAACAACGGCGAAATGATGACCCCTGCTGTTTTACGGTGCTACTGTACTATATTGAAATTGCGATTCGCTCCCACATATAGTAGTCATCCATAATCCACCGAGGAAATCCCATGCGTTTCGACAAGCTAACCACCAAATTCCAGCAGGCACTGGCGGATGCGCAGAGCATCGCGGTAGGGCAGGATAATTCTTATGTTGAACCACAGCATCTGCTGCTTGCACTCTTGCAACAGGAGGATGGAGGTACGATTTCGCTGCTGCAACGGTCAGGCGCAAATGTTTCCCCCCTGCGCGATGCACTGAAAAAAGCCATAGAGCGTTTACCCAAAGTGGAGGGTACGGGGGGGGAAATCAACGCCTCGCGCGAGTTGGGCAATTTACTCAACCTTGCCGACAAGTAAGCACAAAAACGCAGCGATCAATTCATTGCATCGGAGATGTTCCTGCTGGCCGTGCTTCAGGACAAAGGCGAAACCGGCAACCTGCTGAGGCAGCACGGCGCCAGCCGGGCAGCGCTGGAGCAGGCTATCAGCGAGGTTCGGGGTGGCGAAAACGTCGGAAGCGCCGAAGCCGAGGGCAGCCGTGAAGCCTTGAAAAAATATACGCTTGACCTTACCGAGCGCGCGCGCATGGGCAAGCTCGATCCGGTGATCGGGCGCGACGACGAAATCCGCCGCACTATCCAGGTATTGCAGCGGCGTACCAAGAATAACCCGGTTCTGATTGGGGAGCCGGGCGTGGGCAAGACCGCCATCGTCGAAGGCCTGGCCCAGCGAATCATCAACGGCGAAGTGCCGGAAACCCTGAAGGACAAGCGTGTGCTTTCCCTTGATATGGCGGCGCTGCTCGCCGGGGCTAAATACCGCGGTGAATTCGAGGAGCGCCTGAAATCTGTCTTGAAGGAAATCGCTCAGGCGGAAGGCAGCATTATCGTATTCATTGATGAGCTTCATACCATGGTGGGCGCCGGCAAGGCCGAAGGGGCGATGGATGCCGGAAACATGCTTAAACCTGCGCTTGCGCGCGGCGAATTGCATTGCGTTGGCGCGACTACGCTGAACGAATATCGTAAATACATCGAGAAGGATGCGGCGCTGGAGCGGCGTTTCCAGAAGGTCCTGGTGGAAGAACCCACTGTCGAAGCCACCATCGCCATTTTGCGTGGATTGCAGGAAAGATACGAAGTCCATCACGGTGTCGATATCACTGACCCGGCCATTGTCGCGGCGGCTGAGTTGTCGCATCGGTATATAACCGACCGCTTCCTGCCGGATAAGGCCATCGATCTGATTGATGAAGCCGCGGCAAGGATCCGTATGGAAATCGACTCCAAGCCCGAGGTGATGGACAGGCTCGACCGGCGTCTCATCCAGCTCAAAATAGAGCGTGAGGCGGTAAAAAAGGAAAAAGACGAGGCTTCACAGAAGCGCCTGGGCTTGCTGGAGGACGAAATAGCGAAGCTGGAACGCGAGTATGCGGATCTGGAAGAAATCTGGAAGGCGGAGAAATCCCAGGTGCAGGGGTCCCAGCACATCAAGGAGGAGATGGAGAAGGTCAAGCTGGAGATAGAAGCGGCTACGCGCAAAGGAGACTGGCAGAAAGTCTCGGAGCTGCAATACGGCCGGATTCCCCAGCTGGAAGCGCAACTGCAGTCGCAACTCAACAATCAGCAGCAGAGCGAAATGGCAGGGCAAGGCGCTGCGGCGAGCAAACCGAAGCTGCTTCGCACCCAGGTAGGCGCGGAAGAAATCGCCGAGGTGGTATCGCGTGCGACGGGTATTCCCGTTTCAAAAATGATGCAGGGCGAGCGCGAAAAACTTTTGCATATGGAACAAAAACTGCATGACCGCGTGGTGGGTCAGGATGAGGCAGTTCGCTTGGTGTCGGATGCTATCCGCCGCTCGCGCGCAGGGCTGTCCGATCCCAATCGTCCCTATGGTTCTTTTTTATTTCTGGGACCGACCGGCGTGGGCAAGACGGAATTATGCAAGGCGCTGGCAGGTTTTCTGTTTGATTCCGAAGATCATCTGATTCGCATCGACATGTCCGAGTTTATGGAAAAACACTCGGTCGCACGATTGATTGGGGCGCCGCCGGGCTATGTGGGTTACGAGGAAGGCGGCTATCTCACCGAAGCTGTGCGCAGAAAGCCCTACTCGGTCATTCTGCTGGATGAAGTTGAAAAAGCGCATCCCGATGTGTTCAATGTCCTGCTACAGGTGCTCGATGACGGCCGCATGACAGACGGCCAGGGGCGCACGGTGGATTTCAAGAACACGGTCATCGTCATGACTTCCAATCTCGGCTCGCAAATGATCCAGCAAATGGCGGGGGATGATTATCAGGTGATTAAGCTGGCGGTGATGGGCGAAGTGAAGACCTATTTCCGCCCCGAATTCATCAATCGCATTGATGAGGTAGTGGTATTCCACGCGCTGGACGAGAAGCATATCCGGTCCATAGCGCGGATACAGTTGCAATACCTTGAAGAGCGGCTCGCCAAGCTCCAGATGAAACTCGAGGTGACCGATGCCGCGCTGGCGGAGCTTGCTGAGGCAGGTTTCGATCCCATCTTTGGTGCACGCCCGCTGAAGCGTGCCATCCAGGCGCAAATCGAGAACCCGCTGGCAAAGGAAATACTCGAAGG
>JBDSOQ010000029.1:0-2384 GCA_039914755.1 Nitrosospira sp.
TCCGGCATGCGCGTGGTCATCGAGCTCCGGCGCGGAGAAGTGCCCGAAGTGGTACTGAACAATTTATACAAAGAAACACAAATGCAGGACACCTTTGGCATGAATATGGTGGCCCTGCTGGACGGACAGCCGCGCCTGCTGAATTTGAAGCAGATGCTGGATGCATTTTTGCGCCACCGCCGCGAAGTGGTGACGAGGCGCACCGCATTCGAATTGAAAAAAGCGCGTGAGCGCGGGCATCTGCTGGAAGGCTTGGCGGTAGCGCTTTCAAACGTGGATGAAGTGATTGCCCTCATCAAGGCGGCACCTACGCCCGCGGTAGCGAAAGAAGCACTGATGTCGAAGATATGGCGTTCCGCGCTGGTGGAGGAAATGCTGGTTCGCGCCTCGGTCGATGTGAAGGCGTTTCGTCCTGATGGACTGGCGCCTGAATTCGGTTTATCCGGTGATGGATATCGCTTGTCGGATGCGCAAGCGCAAGCGATTCTGGAATTACGCCTGCAGCGGCTGACCGGGCTGGAACAGGACAAGATCGTGAGCGAATATAAGGAGGTAATGGAAAAAATTGCCGACCTTCTCGACATTCTCTCCAAGCCGGAACGTATCACGACCATTATTACCGAGGAGCTTGTTGCAATAAAGCAACAGTTCGGTGATAAGCGCCGCAGCGAAATCGTTATCGATACTCAGGATTTGAGTATGGAGGACCTGATCACACCCGAGGATGTGGTCGTGACGCTATCGCATAGCGGCTATATCAAGTCGCAACCGCTCGATGACTACCGGGCTCAAAAACGGGGCGGGCGTGGGAAACAGGCAACTGGCACCAAAGAAGACGATTTCATCGATAATCTTTTCATTGCCAATACGCATGATTATATCCTGTGCTTTTCCAGCCGCGGACGTGTTTACTGGATCAAGGTCTACACTGTGCCCCAGGGGGGTCGCGCCTCGCGCGGCAAGCCCATCGTCAACCTGGTGCAACTGGAACGGGACGAAAAGATCAATGCCATTCTGCCCGTAAAGGTTTTCGAAGAGAACCGTTACATATTTATGGCCACTTCTTTTGGAACCGTCAAAAAAACACCGTTGTCGGAATTCTCCCGTCCTCGCGCCAGTGGCATCATCGCAGTAGGCCTGGATGAGGATGATTTTCTGATCGGCGTAGCCCTGACTGAAGGCAAGCATGATGTGATGCTCTTTTCCGACGGCGGCAAAGCAGTGCGTTTCGATGAGAATGATGTGCGTCCGATGGGGCGCGGCGCGCGTGGCGTACGTGGGATGAAATTGGGCAAGGATCAGAAAGTAATATCTCTGCTGGTGGCCGAGAGTGAGGAACTGGCGGTCCTGACCGCAACGGAAAATGGCTATGGCAAGCGTACCCCGATAGGCGAATACACCCGCCATGGCCGCGGCAGCCAAGGCATGATTGCGATCAAGACCACCCAGCGCAACGGCAAGGTCGTGGCGGCGAAGCTGGTCAGGCAGGATGATGAGATCATGCTTATTACCACGGGCGGCGTGCTGATCCGCACTCGCGTCAATGAAGTGCGCGAAATGAGCCGCGCGACCCAGGGCGTAACGCTGATCAACCTGGACAAGGGCGAAAAACTCGCCGGGCTGGAAAGAGTTGTCGAGGCGGACGAGGATAAAGATCTGATCCAGAATGTTTAAAATTTTGGTGCGCTTTTAAAAATTGAAGGTTGCGGGTAAGCTCATTTATAAATTGCCCGAATGGGAGCGCAGCTTGCGTATTGCGTAGGATGGGTGGAGCGTAGCGCAACCCATCATTTGGTTATTAGCAGCCGCCTTCGCACCGGCATCCGGTCACAGTTAATGTGTCGTATTGCGTCGTTTTGATGGGTTGCGCTACGCTCCACCCATCCTACTGTCCGCAAAGAGGCAGATTTTTGAATTACCGGGAATAAAAGCGCGAAATATGATTTTGCGGGTAAGCTCATTTATAAATTACCCGAATGGGAACGCAGCTTGCGTATTGCGTAGGATGGGTGGAGCGTGGCGCAACCCATCATTTGGTTATTAACAGCCGCCTTCGCACCGGTATCCGGTCATGATTAATGTGTCGTGTTGCGTCGTTTTGATGGGTTGCGCTACGCTCCACCCATCCTGCTGTCCGCAAAGAGGCGGATTTTTGATTTACCAGGAATAAAGGCGCGAAATATGATTTTCAGTGCATGTCCTGCAGAGATAAAGGGATTTTAATGGAACATATATACAACTTCAGCGCAGGCCCGGCGGTATTACCGGCGGAAGTTCTGCAACAGGCGCGTGACGAGATGCTCGACTGGCATGGCAGCGGCATGTCTGTTATGGAGATGAGCCATCGCGGCAAGGAATTCATGTCCATTGCGGCCAAGGTTGAA
>JBDSOQ010000195.1:0-8079 GCA_039914755.1 Nitrosospira sp.
CTTATTTATACTCAACAGTAGGGATATTAATCAGATTGGAGACGTGAAATGGCAACCACGGGTAATAAGAACGTTTTCTACGGGTTTCTGCTTTTTGCTTCCATACAGAGCACTGCTGCATGGCCACAGAATCTGGAGGAAATCCAGAGGCAGTTCAATGAGGAAACAATTTCCAAGCCCTTTATTGTTCCGGATGATGCGAGTCTGACAGCATCTCTCAAAGCCGCGACGGAGAGGGGAACACCGACCAAATCCCCTGCCTATGTTGCTCCTAGCATACCGCTGCTAGGGGGATTTGGTTACGGTGGCTATGTTCGTCCGTATTACGGCGGACTTTATGGAGGGGGCTACTCCCCGTTCTACGGCGGCTGGTGGTAAAGCTCTCCGGAAGTATTGGTTCATGTAATTCAATAGCATATTGGCGATAGTTAAATAAGAAAAACAATAAATATTTCTTATTAGCCCAGCCCGAATTAATTTAGTCATTAATAAGAAGAGGAGAAAATGAGTTACTTGAAAGGTAAAGGTATTACGCTGGCCAGTTTCATGGTGTTTTCGATGATATTAAGCGGTTGTGCCGCCGTGCATACGTCAATAGCCAAAAAGGATCTGGACGTTCAAACCAAAATGAGCGATACCATTTTTCTTGATCCAGTTGATCCGGATCAAAAAATTATTTATTTAAATGTCCGGAATACGTCTGACAAAGCAAACTTTGATATCGCCGGTCCTGTTGCAAGAGTGCTTGAAGGAAAAGGCTATACCATTACCAATAATCCGAAAGTGGCTCATTATTGGCTCCAGGTCAATGTCTTAAGCGTGGACAAGGCTAGCCCGACAGCTGCGCAAGCTGCTTTGGGGGCGGGCTATGGCGGCACTATTTCTACCGGGGCTGCAGTGGGAATGGCAACAGGCGCCGCGCTAGCTGGCTGGACGGGTGCCGGTATTGGCGGATTGGCCGGCGCCGCGGCTTTTGGTATCGCGGACACTGTCGCGAGTGCCGCAGTGAAGGATGTCATGTTCATGGCAATTACTGATGTTGAAATCGCCGAACGGGCCGAGCAAGGCGTTGTAATTCGACAAGATAATCAGCAGGATGCCAAGCAAGGGATCGGCGGATCAAGAAGACAGTCATCTACCAAGGTCAGCAACATGAACAAGTATCGCACTCGTGTTGTCAGCACGGCCAATAAGGTAAATCTGGCGTATGACGAAGCGGCCCCGGATTTGACGAATGGATTGACGCGCTCTATTTCTGGACTTTTCTAGTTTCTTCGCTGGAGTGGCTTTAGTTACGATCATCGTGACTAAAGCCACTCCTGTCCGCTAGTCCTCGAATCATATCCACCTTTCTTTATCGGGAACCACCTGATTCTGGTCAATCCAGGCAGGCTATTACTCCACCATAAGTAAATAATCACGGTATAACCCAAGAGAAATAATAATGAATAAAAAACTGACAAGTATCTCACTGGCTTTGGGCCTTCTTTTAACTCCTGTTGCCAGCCATCCCCAACAAAACGACACGGGGTCCGCCGATAGGAAAAAAGGAATCGAGCAAATGAGTAAAGAGCTGGGCTTCAGCACAGACCAACGAACCAAGGTTGAAGTCATTTTCGATACGGAGAGAAAGAAAGTCGATGCTATTTTCGATGAGGAAAAGCAAAAATTGCAAAGAGTGCAGCAGGAAACGCGGTCAAGCCTCCAAGGAGTGCTCACGCCGGAGCAGATGAATAAACTGGATCAAAAGATGCGTCAAAACGCTAAGCACGATCCAAAGAAAAAAGCAGGATCGTGAAAACCGGGTTCTCAAAAATTGAGATTTGAAACATGGGGTATCGAGACGAGGAGGTTCCGCACCTCAAGAAGATCGACCAGGACTTCTTCGAGTAGGCACAGGAGCAAGCTTTGGTTTGTACTCGTTGAGGTCAAGGCATTTCTCGGAAAGATCGGAAGCACCAACTGACTCAGCTCTCTTTGCTCTTTATGAGTGATAAAGGATGTTATCAAGGGTAAAACGTCGCGATGAGATTCGCGGTATCTGCCATGATCAATTCTCAAAAATGAGCTAAAAACCCATAGATAGAGTGGCTTATTTTGAATATGGAAATCTTTGGGTATCGAACAAAGAATCACCGGCCTTCACTGCTCTTGATGTGAATCTCTTATGAGGTTGAACTGGCAGCGCTATGACTTGTAAACCTATGTCGCTTGGGACAATCGCAACAATGTACAGATCTACCTATCTCGGTTGATGGCAATGCTGGAAAGCTTTCAAGCACTTGATTGCCTTTGAATACTTTCTTCTGACCGCTGAATCAGCTTACGCAATGCTCTATCAACGGGCGGATCAAGATGTCCCACCAGTTCCCTTCGAAAATTAAGCGACAAATCTTGGTCTAGCGGCGACAAAGCCTCAATAGCTTGAACTAGAGGTATACCTTCAGGCAAAGTGTCGAGCTTAAAATCAGGGGCATGCCAATTCAAGGTCATGCGCAGCAGGACGCATTTATGGCAATAACCACAGTTCCCAAGTGATGTCGGGTGTTCCCAGCATACGCGTAGATGGCGCTTCAGAAGTGTCTTGGCAATAGCATGGTTCACCAACCGCCTTATCTTTTCTGATCGAGAAACTTCATGGCCAATGCTTTTGACCGAAAGTCGGCTGGAGGACCAGTAAGGATCGAGATCAGGGTGCGAACCCCAGGGACCCAGATGATCCTGGTCATAGCTCGATGAAATAAGCAAGGAACCGATGCGTTCTTGCAGAAGGTATCCTAAAAATGCAACCGCGCCCCCATGCGAGAATTCCCAGGATAATTTTCGAAAAAGACGATGCCTTCTGAGATCAGTCTCAATCATTGTCCAATCTTTACCCGTTGTCTCGGCTACTGCGGCTAGAGAATTACACATCGGTGCAAGGATATCTTTTCTTTCTAGCGGGATATCAAATCCGGAAGCCAGAATTAAAAGATCGGGTGCCGGGTCGGCAAAGAAACAGGAGTAAAACGAATCAACCCCTAAGCTAAATGCCAGCCCAACACCCTGGCTTGCCCGGCCAGGATTACCGGGTGCGAAATCAGGCGGAACTGCCCCGTAATCCCACCACGCATTTACCTGGTCGAGTATGCGTTGCGTGTTCTCCAGCCATACCGGATCGCACGAATCCCCGACAAGACGTCTGCCCATCGCGACAGTAGGCAGCAGGAAAGCGCTGCCCAACGCCTCCGGGGATAGAACAAGTTTCGTGCGTTTACTTCGGATATGCAGAAAATTACCGTCGATCCTGGTGCATAAATCATTACCGTGCTTTATAACCCCTGGCATATGAACGGGGATGTCGAGAAAACGAGCTATCCGGTCACGCAGTTTTGGCTTGGGCATAATAATAGGGGTTATTACCTGGGGATGGCGGACGCACGCAAGCATCGTGAAGTGGGATGAGGCAGCCCGCTCTCTCTTGACAGCTTGCCATTATTCTTCTTCCGAAAGAGTATTATTCTTTGGTTTTATTTAACGCTTTTCGCTCGGTAAATCCACGATACTGCTCGACCCGGTCCACGCAGTGATATAGGAATAATTCTTGCCATAAGAGTTATTCAAGACCGTATTCGGAATCCCCATCAGACAGGACAAAATGTGGGCATGCAACCGGTCAGTCGTAACTACCTCGAATCTGCTGAAAAGATCGATCGCTTCACCAACAAGTTTCGTTGCGTATTTGATCCACAAGTCCATCTCAAGGGACAGGATACCCGAGTCAAGGTGCACCATGTGCAAGGCAACCAGCACTCCTCGCATCATTCGAATCCAGGTATTTTTACGCCTGACCAACTCCCGCCAGTCAGCACGCACATCGAAATCGATTACCTCGCTCCCTGCGGACTCGATATCAGCTCTCAATAGTGCGAGACGATGGCCCTCGCAACGCCCGGCTTGTTGTATCGGCCATAACTGGTGCGCCATATCCGGGAGAAGATAAACATGCTGCGACATGGGGACCGCCAGCTCAAATGATTTATGGTCTCTGACACAAATATGGAGATCGGGGTGCTTTGAAAAAATCCTGCAGCATTGCGCATACGCATCCGGGGAATGGAAGTGGATGGTCTGAGGGAAGATAATTATCCTGTTCCCCGGTAGCTTCTCGACCACATGTTGGCGCATCTGCTGCGGTCCTGCGTAAAGATCGCCAAGATTACCACCGCCCTGGAATACAATCACATCCCCGGCTTTCGCCCAGCTTGGGCGGTAGGTAAAATATGCCGCCTTGAGGTTTATCTTCAATTCATGGAGCGCAAAGAAGCGGAGCGTGCCCAGCATGATCAGCAGGTCGCCTATGTTCCTGTGAACAGGTAAATCGACGTAATGAACTGGAGCTGTCCCAATCAAACCGGCGAGGACATGGTGCTTGCCAGCCAGAGAGTGCATTAATTCAGCATGAGGTGTGTCGCTCATTGTTTTTATCTGTTCGATTAGAGTCATGCCCCTTGATCAATTCCCCCGAAAAATCACCCCGAGATCTTCAGCAGCTTCTATTTTGTCTGTTCCGATTCCGCTTTCAAGCAGCGATCTACACGTGAAAAATACTCCTTCTCCGCTGATCCGAGCGGTAACTCGTCTGGCACCATTGAAATCAGTAGGTTTCGCCCGAAGCGAAGCACATAGATGGCGACGCCTTGCATCCGCTCATGAAAGAAGCATTGATGAGCTGCAGGAAGTTGGTTATAGAGAACTTTAAATGGAAATAAGCTTTTTACAGTTCCCGGTTTCCTTTGCGGATATCGCTCATGGGCATGGCAATGAGCTAACTGTCGAAGGCGGTAATTCAGGAGTGAGATGCGGACTCAGATGATAAATCGGAGAATAGACTTCAACCGATCCCTGCGCTTGATGCAAATTGTCGAGTACACGATCCCTCGCAATTCAAAGGGCAATTATTGGAGGCCCGCAGATCCCGAATACATCCTGCTTTATAATGGCGGCAAACGGTATTATTGATTGTATCTTATCTGAAAGTAATTGATCGTCCCTGAAATACATAGAGCCACCTTGGTATTTTTAACCCATGCTTCAGCATCTCATCTTATCCTTGTTCGCCTGCTGCGGAGAAGGGATAATATCAAGTCCTCCTCCTCTATGCCACTACCTATGTCCGACGGGAAAAGGCGACGCGTAAAGGATTTTTATCTATTTTCCCAAGGTAAATTTCCATAAATGCTGTTGATGATCGACAATTACGATTCTTTCACCTACAACCTGGTGCAGTATTTTGGCGAGCTGGGCGAGGAAGTGAGGGTGTTTCGCAATGATGAAATCACATTCGATGAAATTGCGCGGCTAAAGCCCGCGCGCATCGTAATTTCACCGGGCCCCTGCACGCCAGATGAAGCAGGCATATCGGTATCGGTAATTGAGCATTACAACAGTCAAGTTCCCATATTAGGCGTCTGCCTGGGTCACCAGAGCATAGGACAGGCTTTCGGCGGGAAAATCATCCACGCCAGACAGCTCATGCATGGCAAAACTTCGCCTATCTTTCACAGTGGTGCCGGCGTATTTCGTGATTTGCCAAACCCGTTCACCGCGACTCGCTATCATTCGCTGGTCATAGAGCGCGAGAGCCTTCCCGGGTGCCTTGAAATCACTGCATGGACTGAAGATGGGGAGATCATGGGCGTGCGCCACAAAACTCTACCGGTCGAAGGCCTGCAGTTTCATCCAGAATCCATCCTGACGGAATACGGACACCAGTTGCTGGAAAACTTTCTGAGCCAATAAGGGCTGTCTGAATGGCCTCTGAAGAGGCCATGTGAAGCGGATGCATTCCGGAAAAGGAAAGATTTATGAAGCCTCAAGAAGCGCTGGCCCGCATCATCGAACATCGTGAAATCTTTCACGATGAAATGCTTTCACTCATGCGGCAGATCATGCGTGGCGAGTTGTCACCCGCACTGATCGCTGCTATCGTCACTGGACTGCGGGTAAAGAAAGAAACCATTGGTGAAATCGCCGCTGCGGCACAGGTGATGCGCGAATTTGCTACCCGCGTGGAAGTGGCGGATAACCGGCATCTCGTGGACACATGCGGGACCGGAGGCGATGCCGCCCATACTTTCAATATTTCAACCACCGCGGCTTTTGTCGCGGCGGCTGCGGGTGCACGGGTCGCCAAGCACGGTGGACGCTCCGCCTCCAGCAGATCGGGTAGTGCGGACGTGCTTGAGGCCCTTGGCGTCAACCTCAACCAGACCCCAGGTCAGGTAGCCGAAGACATAAAGGAAATCGGCCTCGGATTCATGTTCGCTCCCAATTTTCACAGCGCCATGAGACATGCCGCACCGGTGAGGCGTGATCTGGGCGTGCGCACCCTGTTTAATATCCTGGGGCCGCTGACCAATCCTGCCGGGGCAAAAAATCAGTTGCTGGGCGTATTTCATCCCGATCTCGTCGGCATATTGGCTCGGGTACTGCAGCGCCTGGGCAGCCACCACGTGATGGTGGTCCACGGCAGAAATGGGCAGGGTGGATTGGACGAGATCACCATCGCCGGCGAAACCCGGGTAGGTGAACTCAGGCACGGCGAGGTGATTGAATATACTATCAAACCTGAAGATTTTGGCATGAGTACCGCTGCCATTGAGTCGATACAGGCACAAGATAGTATTCAATCCAGAAAGATGTTGCTGTCGGTGCTGGATAATCAACCTGGCCCGGCGCACGATGTCGTATTGCTCAACGCAGGCGCGGCGGTCTACGTTGCCGGTGTAGCGGAATCACTGGAGCAAGGTTTGGAAAAAGCCCGCGTCGCGATAGAGAGCGGTGCAGCCAAGGCAAAATTGCTGGAGCTGGTCGAATTCTCAAATCGTGAAAATCGAAATGAAGCTTCCCAAGTTTAGTCTATGGCCGATATTCTGCAAGAGATTTTAGCCGTCAAGCGGCAGGAGATCGCTGCCGCAAAGGCTGTGAGGCCGCTTGACGAATTGTATCGCGAAGCCGAGGCTGTGCCCCATCCCAGGAATTTTGCCGTGGCACTCCGCAATAAGATGGGCGCCGGATTGCCGGCAGTCATCGCGGAAATCAAGAAAGCCAGCCCCAGCCGAGGTGTCTTGCGGGAGCAGTTCGACCCGGCCGCCATCGCGGCCACCTATGCGAGACATGGAGCAGCCTGTCTGTCGGTATTAACCGATAACCGGTTTTTCAGCGGTTGCGCGGAGTATTTAAGGCAGGCCAAGGCCGTTTGTGATCTGCCGGTACTGCGCAAGGATTTCATGCTGGATCAATATCAGGTAGTTGAGGCCCGCGCGATGGGAGCGGATTGCATCCTGATCATCGTGGCGGCCTTCCACAAGGCTTCTTTCATGACCGGAGAGTGCCGGCAAGAGACGGAAATAGTGGCTCGGATGCTTGAGCTTGAATCGCTCGCGCACGCGCTCGGCATGGGGGTGCTGGTTGAGGTGCATGACGGTGCAGAGCTGGAGCTCGCGTTACAATTAAGTTCCTCTCTGATCGGCATCAACAATCGCAACCTGCATACGTTCGAAACTCGCCTGGACACTACGTTGCAATTGCTCGATCGCATTCCGCCCGAGCGCATTGTGATAACCGAAAGCGGCATACTCGTACCCGCCGATGTCGTGCTGATGCGCAATCATCAGGTCAATGCCTTTCTCGTGGGCGAAGCTTTCATGCGCGCCGATGATCCAGGGGCGGAGCTGGCGCGACTGTTTGGGCAGGATTGACACACAAGTGTTACGGTTTACCACACCCGAACCGGCGCTCACCTTTTGCCCGGATCGCGAGCTGAACCTTTTTGTTGCAAAAAAGCAACACATACATCTTCCATACTTCGAAAGTCTCGTTATTTCCTTGCTAGCCGTTGCTACGTTAGGCACAATCTCTCAACCCTCTCATTCAGAGAGGTCCAAGCAGCGGGACACTACATCACCGAAATAGGGTCGGTGAGAGGCACCCCACCGTTTCAACTTTAAAGGAGATTTTCCATATGAAAAAGAAACTGATTGCACTGGCTGCTGCTGGTGCACTCGCGGCCCCGGTGGTTGCATCCGCTCAGGGGAC
>JBDSOQ010000096.1:0-3409 GCA_039914755.1 Nitrosospira sp.
GCAATACGGGTCGTGTAGCGTGCACCCAGGGAAAGTATCGCGTAATCATCCACGAATGCCTGGTTGGCGCTGTTCACGGGCCGTCTCCCCACGTAATGCACGCCGCTGCTGAGCGCCAGTCCAGGTATGCTGGTCGGGCGGTACTCGGCAAAGAGGCTGGCCGTGCGTTGCGGCGTGTTATCCGGTATCTTGCCGAACGTCTCGGCATTGGCTCTGTTCAATTGTTCCGCGTCCATGAACAGGGCCGAGCCGATGAGCGACAATTGCTTCGTCACCTCGCCAGAGGCTGACAACTCGAAGCCGCTATACCGGGCCATGCCGTTGAGAACAAAACGATTGGCTGCATCCACGGTTGTCGAGGCGCGCTTGATGTCGAAGTACGCTACTTGAAGCAATATGCCCTGAGCGACAAGCGCCTTGACGCCCACTTCCTTTTGCTTCGACACCGCCGGCGCCAGGATCTCCCCATTATTGGCGCGATTGGCGGGCGCCTGCCCGCTTTCTTCGACGCCTTCAATATAGCTTGCGTATATCGACACGTTGGGGATGGGCTTATACATCAGGGACAACGACGGATTGACCCTATCGGCTTTATAGTGAGTGGTCGCAGCGACACTCTCATAGAAGCTGCTGCGTACCCCCAGCATGACTTGTAACCCGCCACCAATCAAGATTCGATCGGATATATACAAGCCAAAATCCGTTATTTTTGATCGGTTTGCGCTAAATGGCGTGGTGGGAGACCGCTGCGCAATATCAATGGGATTATATAGATTCTGCGCAGTGTCGAATGTGGATGAGGTGCGGGGATCCTGCCTGCGCTCGTTGCCGGTAAAACCCAGAGATACCTCATGGGTAATGGCCTGGCCCGGAAACCGTCCGAATACTTCGGCGCGAATATTCTGATTATCCCAATGCTGGCCACGGTTGAAGAAAGTGCGCAGGGTTCCCTCGCCGGTGGCAAGGTTGTAATTCTGGAACTGGGAGAAATTGCGATCCCGCCTGGTTTGCGCCTTACCGATCTCGAATAGCAATCCCCAATTGTCGCTTATTGCATAATCCGCGCGCAGCAGCAGGTTGGTTGCGTTGGCATCATACTTCTGCCATTCTCCGGCGAGATTGCGGCGGGCATTCGGAACCGGCGGCAAGGTTATGACGCCATTGATCGCCGCAGGAGCCTGGATTGCCGCTTGCTCGGAAACTTCCTTGCGATAATATTCTACATCGAACTTGAGGGAAAGTTTATCCGTGACCCGCCAGTCGAAAGCGCCCGAGGTAAGGGCGCGGTAACCGGAAAAATTGTGGATGCCGATATCTTCGCGCCCGGCAAGAAGATTGATGCGTGCCCCGAACTGCTGCTCGCTGCCGAAGCGCCGCCCCAGATCGATATGCGTATTGGCGCCGCCATACATATTTGCCATCAACGAGACATTTGTAATGGGATCCTTGCCCGCACGTTTGGTTACCAGGTTGACGATGCCGGATGGCGGCACGAAACCATAATATAGCGATGAGGCGCCTTTGAGTACTTCAACGCGCTCCTTGTTCTCCATCGGGATATCGATCAGGTTGATGATCGGCAGAGATCCGTTGAGCCGGTAATTGCTGCGATTTTCCACGAGAATGCCGCGAATCGAAATATTGTCGTAAGTCGAACCGTTCAATTGCGAACGCGTAACACCTGCCGTATTACGCAATGCGCCAAATACACCGGTTATGGCCTGTGCATCGAGCACTTCCCGTGTGATCACATTACTGGTCTGTGGCACATCGATTGGCGCCATATCCCGGAATGTTCCAACCTGAACGGAATCGGAGTTGAAGCTCCCTACCCGCTCGCCGGTCACGGTGACAGCGGGCAGCTTTTTCCCTGCCTCGGATTGCTCGGCAGGCGGAGTCTCTGCTTCCGCCTGCTGAATCCAGAACGTCAATGAAAGTGCAACGATTGCCGAGTATGAATCAATTTTCATGATGCCAATGTCTTTCTCCATGAACCAGGATTTACGCCTCACGTTAAGTCCTTATTCATGGTCGGATGTTGCTCATCAGCCGCCATTGCCATACTGGTTTCATATCGCGACATGAAGCGCGTGGATGCAGGCAAGGAAGATATGACAGCCGGATCCTGCAGCAATGGCACCGAAATATTGCAAATGGGAAACGGCGATGAAAACCGGTGATGGGTGGTTTTCGGTGGGTATAACTCGCCGGTCCTGGCGCGGCGTACGATTTCATGTGGATTGACCAGGTAGCCCTGGCGCGTTGCATCGACTTTTACGCAATCGTAGTCGAGCAGCAGGCAGGGAATATACTTCAGCCTGAGCCGACGCGCGGCCTCCAGGCGATGGTGACCATCCATGACAGCCAGGCTGGTACGTTCCACGGCGATGGGGATGCGCCAGAGCTGTTCGCGCAAAATGATATCCGCCAGGGTCACCGCGTGATTGGAATAGTGGCACTCATTCGGGCGAACCCGCTTGACCTGTACAAAATGAATAGGGAGCGAACAGAGCATCGTGAATCCTTTTTAACAATTGTCCAGAAACACACGTTTGGGATGAGGGTGGCTTAAAAAATCGTGATGGGAGATGTGCCAGCCATAGGCGCCGGCCAGCAGGAAGGCGACACAATCCCCGGCTCGAAGCTGTTTGACATGGACATCGCGTGCAAGGGTGTCCTTCGGCGTGCATAGCTCGCCGCAAAGCGTGACCGGGGCATCGCGAACTGAAGGACGCGAAAAAGGGTAGTGCCAGCTTTCGCGCTCCAATATCATGAAAGGATGGTTGTGCTGCCACGAAACCGGCAGCCGGAAGTGGTGCGAGCCCCCACGGAGGATGGCGAAGTGTTTGCCATAGGCAGTTTTCACATCAATGACTTCGCTCATGTAGCAACCACAGTCTGCGGCGAGAAAACGCCCGCACTCGAACACGACCTGAAACCCGGGCTGGCGCGCGGCAATGAGTACCGACAGGCCTGCGCAGAAGCTTTCCCAATCGAAAGACGAATCCGGATCAGCATAATCAACGCCAATGCCGCCGCCGACATTCAGCCAGTCGAACTTCAGCCCATAGTGGCGCTGCCACGCCTCTGCCAGGTCAAAGTAATGCTCCATCAGGGCGAGGTGGGTATCCGGATTGAGGTTGTTGGAAATGGCATGGATGTGCAGACCCTTGAGGCGAATGCCCGGCAAGGTCCGAATGAGTTCGAGCAGGGCGGGAATTTGTGCCTCTTCAATGCCAAACTGGGTCGCCTGTCCGCCCATGCGCAATGTTGCCTCTTGCGGCACATGGGCCGGGTTCACACGGAGCAGAATATCCGCCACCTCGTGACGGCGTCGCGCAATCCAGTCGAGGCGCCGCAACTGATGCTCGCTTTCCACATGGATCAGCATGATTCGGTGGTCAAGCGC